>NZ_DATNJW010000700.1:0-4518 GCF_035603715.1 Mycobacterium sp.
CGTCCTCGACGCCGACTGCCAGCGAGGTGAGTTCATGCAGCTTAGTGGCGATCCCCGCTTCACCGGCTCCAGCGGCCGACAGGGCGATAAGCGCCTCGTGTATCCGCTCGTGTCGCTCAAGGTCGCTCACCACCCGAGCCAGGTGTTCGATCGTTTCGTCACGCTCCTCGATCACGTGCCGGAGTCTGAGCTGCTGATCGCGCTCTCGTTCGATGAGAGCCGCAGCGGTCATCGCGGCGGCGGTCTGCTGCGCGAGCGCTTTGAGCAAAAAGATCTCGTCGGGTGATAGCGCAGTCGCGGCGCGGACCACCAGCACTCCGGTAATGCCTCTCAATGCGCGCAGAGTCAGTGCGTAGCGCCAAATTCCGTCGGGCAACGCAATTTCCCGATCGACATCGAGGTTTTGCGCGACGGCTGTATCGAGCTCGTTCGCCAATGGCCGCCCGGGCTCGCGGCTGTCCGTCAGCGAGCCGGCGATCAGCCGGTAGGCGGCGTCGGCAGTGGATCGGGTCAGCGAGGACGCCGAGTCGGCAGCCAGCTCGAGAATGTCGTTAGGGTCGCGGCCATCGAACATCAGCGATGAGAGGACCAGAAGGGCGTACATGTTAGACAGCTGGGCCTTGCCCGTGCTGTCCATCGCTGAAAAGCCGGCGCCGTCAGCGCCAGTCGACTTCGTGTCACTCCCTCGTTCGTCACCACGGGTCGCTGATGACTGCTGACCCATGGCCACCCAGGTACCGCCAACCGTACGCCGGTCAGGGACCACTTGCAGGCTTGCCTAGCGTCCCGCGGGGGCTAATGAGGCACCGCGAACTCGACCTGGCAGGACGATGATGTCAGAACTGCGCTCTGGGAGCCTGGGCGCTGGATGTTGCGTAATAGTCCCCGCATTCGGTCAACAAGATTGGGAGAGGTCATGAAAGCTGTTGTTTACGAAGGGCCCAGGCAGGTCCGCGTCGAGAACGTTGCGGACCCGGTCATCGTAGAACCCACCGATGTGCTCGTCAGGATCACCACCACGAACATTTGCGGATCCGACCTGCACATGTACGAGGGCCGGACCGCGATGGACTCTGGCAGGGTCCTCGGTCACGAGAACCTCGGCGAAGTCGTCGATGTAGGAGCCGCCGTGACCTCGGTGGAGGTAGGTGACCGGGTCTGCCTGCCGTTCAATATCAGTTGCGGCTTTTGTCGCAATTGCGAGAAAGGGCTGACGGCTTTCTGTCTGACCACCAATCCCGACCCGGAGATGGTCGGGGCGGCCTACGGGTTCGCGGGTATGGGCCCGTACAACGGCGGCCAAGCCGAGTATCTGCGGGTACCGTTCGGCGACTCGAATTGCCTGAAGCTGCCCGACGACGCGCAGGAAAAGGAAAACGACTACGTCATGCTGTCGGACATCTTCCCGACAGGCTGGCACTGCACCGAACTTGCCGGGCTGGAGCCCGGCGACGCGATCGTGGTTTATGGCGCGGGCCCGGTCGGGTTGATGGCGGCCCATGCAGCGATGATCAAGGGCGCGGCCAAGGTGATGATCGTCGATCGTCATCCCGACCGGCTCAAGCTGGCCGAACAAATCGGCGTCATCGCGATCGACGATTCAAAGGGATCCGCTGTCGAGCAGATCCTCGAACAAACCAAAGGCGCTGGCGCCGACTGTGGTTGCGACTGTATCGGTTATCAGGCACATGACCCCCAGGGCCATGAGGATCCCTCGATGGTACTGAACGATCTCGTGCGGGCAGTGAAGTTCACCGGCGGAATCGGCGTGGTGGGTTTGTATCTGCCGCAGGATCCAGGCGCGCCGGACGCAGAACGAAAAGCGGGCAAGATCACTTTCGAAATGGGCGAATTCTGGCTTAAAGGCCAACGGATGGGAACTGGTCAGGCCAACGTCAAGCACTACAACCGTCAGTTGCGTGATCTGATCCACGAAGGCAAGGCCAACCCATCATGGATCATCTCTCACGAACTTCCGTTGTCGGAGGCCCCGAGCGCCTACGAGCACTTCGACGCCCGCGACGACGGTTGGACCAAGGTGGTGCTCAAGCCACAGCTCGTGTCGATGTGAAAGGACGCAGTCCGATGTTGAACACGTTCCAGGACAAGCTCATTGACGAATCGGGTGCGAAATGCCACTGAATCACGCCTCGGTTTCTCTCGATGACGCACAGCGAGTGGTTGCCGCGGGCATGGCTAAAGCCGACGAGATCTCTTCCCCGTCGAATATCGCGGTCGTCGACGTCGGCGGCAACCTGGTGACGCACATTCGGATGGACGGCGCCTGGATCGGCAGCGTCGACATCTCCATAAACAAAGCCTTCACCGCCCGTGCATTCGACATCTCGACCGAGGAGCTGGCGGCCGATGCCGGTCCGGGCGGGCAGTTCTATGGCATCCACGCCTCCAACGGGGGCAGGGTCATGATTTTCGCGGGAGGAATCCCGCTACAGCGTGCCGGCCACATAGTAGGCGCCGTCGGCGTCAGCGGCGGGAGCGGCAAACAGGACCAGACTGTCGCCGAAGCCGCTGCCGCTGCCCTTTGACAATGCATCTGCACACCGCGGAGTCAGCCAATACTCAACGTAGACATACGTGCCCGATGTCAAGAGCCATCTGGGAGGACGCTTGAAGCGCCTAGTCCCGCAGCGAATATGAGAAGCATCTTTACTGCTAGCAAGCCGTTCGGTTGGCCCCGGAATCTCGGTTGCGGCAGCGGCAGCCAACTGCGCGTAGTATGCGGCGGCGTGTTTGCCAAGGGTCGCGCACAGCCAAAGCTGGAAGCTTCGGTTGGTTGCCCAACCGTGCTGCTGATCGCCGATCCGGGTTTTGCGGCCGAGCTCGCCGAACAAATTGCCGACTCGCTGCCAAATGAATTAGCGGATCGGGTGGACCCGCCCTTGCGGTGCAACATCTCGGTGCGCGTTGAGCCGTACCTGCCGGACGAACAGGCCCCATTCCCACAGGTCATCGAATCGGTCGATCCCTCACGTCATGACGCCGACATCGTCATCTATCTGACGGATCTGCCCCGTCGTGACGATACCCTGCCCGTCATCGCCGACATCAGCACCAAGCACCGGTTCGCGCTCATATCCGTTCCGGGGCTCGGCGCATCGTTCGTGCCGCGCCAGCTGCGCGAAGTGGTGGCATTGGTGATTGGCGAAATGATCGGGGTGCCCGGCTTGGCGATGGGGCGCGCCGGGCGGCTCCCTTATGCGCGAACCGACGGGGGGATCCGCTACTTTGCGCCCAGGGGTCTGCGACGACTGCGCCTGCTAGTTGGCATGGTGCGTGCAAATCGCCCTTGGCGCTTGGTAACTGGGCTGTCACGCGTCGTGGTGGGTGCGTTCGCCAGCGGCGCGCTCGGGCTGGCCACCAAGGAGGTTTGGTTATTCTCTGACACGATGGGCCCCTGGCGCATGGGCATGGCGACGATCCTGTCGATTACGGCGATGGTGGCGTGGCTGATCCTGGATCACAAGCTCTGGGAACGGCCGAAGTCGGTCACCGAGCGCGGCCGATCGGTGCTGTACAACACCGCGACTTTGGTGACGCTGACGATCGGCGTCACTGTGCTGCATGTGGCCCTGTTCGCCCTGCTGCTGGGCGCCGCAGTCGTCATCCTTTCGCCTGAACTGTTCGCCAGTACCGTCGGCCATCCGGTCGGCATCGCCGACTACCTGACGTTGGCGTGGCTGCTGGGGTCGATCTCCACCGTTGGCGGCGCGCTCGGGTCTGGACTCGAAGACGACCGCGCCGTCCGGGCGGCGGCCTACGGCGTCAGGCAGCGTGAACGCTTCACCGAATCCGAGACAGCGGTTCCTCCGGGCGCTAATCGAGCTTAGGGGAGTCTTAGCCGAGGAACGATTGAGGCGTGAGGTTGTGCACCTGCTACTAACCCGAACACGTGACCGATCGGCGACTGGCGGATCCTTCGGATTGACCCGGGTTTCTCCGGTTACTCGTATGCCATGAACGACGACGAGAATTCGAATGAGCACACGGGCCCACGCTCTGAGGGCAACCTCGAACTGTTCTTCGATCTGGTGTTCACCTTCGCAATGTCACAGGTCACTCAACTCATGCTTCACGATCTGTCGCCGACGGGCTTCGGCCGGGCGGCGCTGGCGCTCCTCGCGGTGTGGTGGGCCTGGGTGGGCTACACGTGGCTCATCAACACGTTCGACACGGCCAACGTGTGGCACCAAGCAGTAGTTATCGCTGCGATGGCCGCAATGCTCGTCGCCGCAGCGGCGCTTCCCGCCGCGTTCGCGTCGGGCGCGCTCGTCTTCGCGATCGCCCTGCTGGTGGTTCGGTTGATCCACGTGCTGAAGTTCGTCGCCCTTTCCTCGCACGACGACCCCGAGTTGCGGCACGGCACCCTGCGACTAGCACCGGCGTTCGTCGCCGCCCCCGCTTGTATCGTGGCCGCCGCCTTCGTTCACACGCCCATCCGCGAATTGCTGTGGGTTGCCGCAGCGGTGATCGACTACGGCGCACCGGCCGTGCTGGGCC
>NZ_DATNJW010000701.1:0-2121 GCF_035603715.1 Mycobacterium sp.
AAAATATTGCGGGTGTCGCCGCTGGTGAACGGGACCTCATGCGGCCAAGGCGGAAGACGAATTGTCTTGGGCCGCAACCAGTACAAGAACCCGCCGATCGGAGGCCAGAACCGCGCGGTGAGCGGGCCTGACCCGCAACCCAACCCCAACACCTCGAACAGCAGCGTGAAAATGATGAGCTTCTGGTACACGATCGGCTGCGTCCACCAGGTCTCGATGTCCCCAAGTCCGCCCAGACCCGGGGTCAGCGAAATGACCGCGGCAGCACCTGCGGCGTAGGCGGCCATTTTGAACACGTAGAGCAGATAGATCGCCGACGGCGTGCCAAAACCGTGCTCCACCCAGTGCCGGGTGACCACCTGCATCCGCTCGGCGGCCGGCAGCGTATGCCAGGTTTCGTGGTCGACGTCCGGAAGGTCCGGGGTGATGAATCCCATGACGGCCTCGTTTCAGGTGTGCCACCGTTGGCGAGAACAATGTAGCGACATCACCACTCCGCCGCGGCAAACTAGGTCAGGCGTCTTCCATCAGGTCTGGGGTCACCGCCGATTCGGTGTCCGGAATACCATCGACCTTCGCCTTACGGTCGGCCATTGACAGCAGTCGCCGAATGCGGCCCGCCACAGCGTCTTTCGTCATCGGCGGGTCGGCCAGCCGGCCCAATTCCTCCAAAGAGGCCTGTCGGTGCTCGATGCGTAACTTGCCCGCCGCGGCCAGATGATCGGGCACTGTGTCGGCGAGTATTTCCAGCGCGCGTTCGACGCGTGCGGCAGCGGCCACCGCGGCACGCGCCGAGCGGCGCAGATTCGCGTCGTCGAAATTCGCCAGCCGATTCGCCGTTGCCCGGACCTCGCGGCGCATCCGCCGTTCCTCCCAGACCAGCCGGGTCTCCTGGGCGCCCATCCGGGTCAGCAGGGCCCCGATGGCCTCGCCATCGCGGACCACCACCCGGTCGGCGCCGCGCACCTCACGCGCTTTGGCGCTGATTCCGAGCCGCCGTGCCGCGCCCACCAAGGCCAGTGCCGCCTCCGGGCCGGGGCAACTGACCTCCAGCGCCGAGGACCGGCCCGGCTCGGTCAGCGAACCGTGTGCCAAGAACGCTCCACGCCACGCGGCTTCAGCGTCGCCGATGCTGCCGCCGACGACCTGCGCGGGCAAACCGCGCACCGGCCGACCACGCAGATCGAGCAGCCCGGTCTGGCGGGCCAGCGCCTCGCCATCGTTTGCGACCCGCAACACGTAACGAGTCGTCTTGCGGATTCCACTGGCGGACAAGACATGCACGACGGCGTTGTAGCCGTAAAGGTCGAAGATGTCTTTGCGCAGCCGTCGCGCGATGCTGCCCAAATCCACCTCGGCTTCGACGACCACACGGCCGGCCACGATGTGCAAACCGCCCGCGAACCGCAGCAGCGAGGTCACCTCGGCGCGCCGTGCGCTCACCGCGCTCACCACCAGGCGGCTCAACTCGTCCTTGACTTCGGCCGTCATCGCCACGCGTCGTCACCCCTTGGTCTGTTGCGACCCGGTCTATCTTCCCCGGTTTGCTGACGTTCCTGCTCAACCGCCATCGCGTCGGTGGACGTCGCAGACGGCGGCTGACCCAAGCCGCGCACGCTGACTCCGTCCAGCGCCGCGGCCAGCTTGCTCGGGTCATGTAAAGGTGTACCAGGCCGGGCGACGTCTGCGAACTGAACCTGGGCATCAAGCAGGGTTGCCGTACGCCGCAGTTGCTCGCGTTCCCGTTCGCTGGGTACCCGTTCGGCGTCGATGATCACGTCATGCACGGTGAATCCGGGCGCGTGCTGGGCGAGCACGTGCAGATGACGTTCGACCGAGAAACCTGCCGTCTCCCCCGGTTCGGCGACCAGGTTGAGCACCAGCGCGCGCCGGGCCTTCGTCGCCTGCAGCGCCGCGGCCAGCCCCGGTACCAGCACATGGGGGATCACGCTGGTGAACCACGAGCCGGGTCCCAGCACCACCAGATCGGCAGCCATGATTGCGTCGACGGCCTGCCGGGTGGCCGGCGGATCGCCGGGCAGCAGCCGCACGCGACGCACCTTTCCGGGCGTGGTGGCGATTGCCACCTGACCACGGATCGCCCGGAACATCCGCGGGTCG
>NZ_DATNJW010000702.1:0-3067 GCF_035603715.1 Mycobacterium sp.
GCCCACGACCGATGCGGTGGTGTCTGGTCATGCCGAAGCCGGCCATCGCGAACGCGGTGAACACCCCAATGGCGTAAAACGGCACCAAAGCGTTGACCGACGCGCGGGTCACCAGCAGCAGTGCCACCGCGAGCGCCGTCAACGTGATGATCCCGTTGGAGAACACCAGCCGGTGGCCACGTTTGGTCAGCGGCCGCGGCAAAAAGCGGTCCTCGGCAACAAAACTCGCCAACGCGGGGAACCCATTGAACCCAGTGTTGGCGCCGGTGAAAAGGATTGCGGCGCTGGATGCCTGGACTAAAAAGTAGAGGACATTCCCGATTGGACCCTGACCGAAGACGGCGCGGGTGATCTCCGAGAGCATCGACGGGTATTCGTCCAGGTACGGGGTGGAGTGGGTGACATAAGCAAGCCAGGCAACACCGGCCAACAAGAATCCCAGGATGCAGGCCATGATGGTCAGCACCCGGCGGGCATTGAGGCCCTGCGGCTCTCGAAAGACGTTGACAGTGTTGGAAATCGCCTCGACGCCGGTCAGCGAGGTACCGCCGTTGGCGAAGGCGCGAAGGACCACGAGCACCGTCGCGCCCATCACCAGCCCGTTGCCCTGATGCACCGGCACCGCGCCATCGATGTGCGCCGGATCGTATTGCGGTAGACCCCAGATGATGTCACGGACCACGCCGGTCACGATCGTCAGCGTGATCATCGCGACGAATGAGTACGTCGTGATCGCGAAAATCCGGCCGGATTGCCGCAGTCCGCGCAGGTTCGCGATGCAGATCAACGTGAGCACGCCGATGGTGATTTCCAAATGATAGGGATGCAGCGCAGGTATCGCCGAGCAGAGCGCCACGGTCCCGGCCGCGGGCTGCACCGCGGCGGTGACCACATAGTCGATCAGCAGCGCCGCGGCGGCGATCTGCGCTATCCGGGGCCCGAAGTTGTCCCGGGCCACCATGTACGCCCCGCCGGTGCGGGTGTAGGCCATCACGACGCCGCGGTAGGACGCGGAGACCAACAACAGGATGAGCAGGATCACGCCAATGATCGGCAGCAGCAACGCAAACGCGGCCATTCCCGCGCGTGGTAACAGTTCGACCATCACCTGCTCGGGCCCGTAGGCGGTCGAGGAAATCGCATCGGGCGAAATAGCGCCCAGCGCAACCGGATTCGACAATCTTTCGGAGTCGAGCTGCTCGCTGGTCAGCGGTTTACCGAGGAAAATGCGCTTCCAACCGTCGGCAAACGACGGCCGGATGCCCGCGTCGCGCTGTAGTGCTGTTACCACGTATCACTTTCCTCCGGAGTCCGCGACCTGTGGAGTCAAGTCATCCACGTGGGTCAGCTGCGGTCCGGGTAACTCTATCGGAATATCAGTGGGGCGCGACCTGGGCGCCTGTCCGTTGGTGGCCGCACTCGCCATCGCGATCCGGGTCGAGATGTCGTAAGCCACAATCTGTGCGCTTGCGCCCGGGATTCGGCTGATCACTTTGGCGATCATGTCTGCGGTGCGGTCGTGCAGGAAACGGCCCAGGAGCTGGGAATACTCGCGACGAGGCAGCAACACCGTCACCTTGGTGTCCGCATGCTCCGCCATGATCTGCTGGACGAGTTCTTGCGCGGCCCGACTCAGGTTGCGGTCGAAGCAATCGACCGTCCGCAGGCCGGTGACGTGCCCGAAGTGCCGCCATTGGCGCTTGAGGCGCTCCGCATGCACGGAGTCCAGCACGAAGTGCACCGCAGTCAGCTCGTCGGCCCTGAGACCTTTGGCATAGCGCAGCGCCTCGATCTCGGCCAAGTCGACCGAGTCCACGAAGACCAGCACCCGGTGTCGGTCGTAGCTGGCCAAGTCAGGAGGTTCGGCGACCGACGTTTCCAGCACCGACGACTCGGCGCGGTACTGCCGGTTCACCCGCATCAACGCGAAGACCAGGATCGGAAAGACCACCACCACCAGCCAGGCGCCTTCGGTGAACTTCGCGATCGCGAAGATGCCCACCACGACGGTAGACAGGATTCCTGCCGAGAGGTTGATCAACAGCTTGTACCGCCACCCGGGCCCACGGTGGGTGAGCCAGTATTTGGTCATGCCGTAGCCGGCCATCGAGAAACCGGTGAACACCCCGATCGCATAGAACGGGACCAACGCGTTGAGCGAACCGCCCGTCACGATGAGCAACGCCACCGCCAGCACGGTCAGCACGATGATGCCGTTGGAGAACACCAGCCGGTGGCCACGCTTCATCAGCGGGCGTGGCAGGAAGCTGTCCTCGGCGACGAAACTCGTTAGTGCGGGAAAGCCGTTGAAGCTGGTGTTCCCGCCGGTGTAGAGGATCAGTGCGGTGGCCGCCTGAACGAGGAAATACAGAACTTTGCCGATTACGCCGTCGCCGAAGACCGCCCGTGCGATCTCGGACAGCATCGACGGATATCCACTGGCGTACGGGAAGGCATGCGTGATGTGGGCGAGCCAGGCGACGCCGGCCAACAGGAACGCGAGAATGCAGCCCATGATCGTGAGCACTCGACGCGCATTCGTGCTCTCCGGCGGACGAAAGGCGTTGACCGTGTTGGAGATCGCCTCGACGCCGGTCAGCGACGATCCGCCGTTGGCGAAGGCCCGCAACACAATCAGCAGCGTTGCGCCCATGATCAGACCGCTGCCGTGCTGCACCGGCACCGCTCCATCGGTGTGGATCGGGTCGTAGACCCGCAGGCCGCCGACGAATTCCCGAATGATTCCGACGACGATTGTCAACGAGACCATGCCGACAAATAGATAAGTCGGCAGCGCAAAGGGGAGCCCGGCTTCGCGCAATCCGCGCAGGTTGGCAAAGCACATTATGAGGACAATGCCGACGGTGACTTCCAAACTGTAGGGACCGATCGCCGGTATCGCCGAGGCCACCGCCACGGTTCCGGCCGCGCACTGCACGGCGACGGTGACGACGTAGTCGATCAGCAGCGACGCGGCGGCGATCTGGGCGACTCTGGGTCCGAAGTTCTCCCGCGCGACCACGTATGAACCGCCGGCGCGGGTGTAAACCATCACCACCTGGCGATA
>NZ_DATNJW010000703.1:0-28317 GCF_035603715.1 Mycobacterium sp.
ATCGCCACCGTCATACCGACGTGGTTGACCGGGCTGTTCGACAGCGTCTGGATCGCGCGGTCGGGTCCGGAGTGCCCGCGAAATAGCCAGATGTCGCCGGTCCTGGTCTCTTCCAGGGCCTGGGCCAAGCCCACTGTGTGCGTGTCCACCACCGCACCATATGCACATACTGTCCCCGCCGGGATGCAGTCGCGAATAACCTGAGCCGATGCGCACCATCTGGAAGTTGCTGGGGTTGGCCGGGGTGGTCGGGGTGGCAGCCGGGGGAGTGCTGGTCGCTCGTGATCAGCGCCGACGTAGGGCATACACCCCCAACGAAATTCGCGACCGGCTGCAACAGCGGCTGGCTGAGGCCGGCGAGGGCTAGGGCCCGGCGGCGCTCAGGCGGCCGCGACGGCGTAGAGCCGATGCGTGCCGGCGAAGCCCTTCAACTCGGCATCACGGCCGCCATCAAAGGTGAGGTCCTCGCAACCGCTGAGCGCCTCGTGCACGGCGTTGCTCACCAGAACCTCCCCGCCACAGGCTTCGGCGGCGACGCGTGCCGCCATCGCGACGTTGCGGCCGAACAGGTCGTCGCCGCGGCGCACCGAGCGGCCCATGTGGACGCCGATCCGTACTCGAATCCCGTTGCGCCGCTTGTGTTGCGCATCTTTGTGCAGTGCGGCCTGCATGTCGATGCCGCAGCGCACCGCCTGCTCGGCGTGGGCAAAGGCAATCATGAACCCGTCACCTTGACTTTTCACCACATGACCCGAGCGCTGCTTGACCAGCTTGCGAACCAGCTTGTCGTGCTCACCGATGAGCCTCACCCAGGCGCGATCGCCGACTCGCTCGTTGAGCGCGGTCGACTCCTCGATATCGGAGAACAGAATCGCCACTCTGCCGTCCGGTGTCACCCGGGCCAGATCAGGGCGTTCCACCTCCGCCCAATCGGCGAGGTCCTCGATCGAGCTGCGCACAGCGGCGCCGAAACCTTCCTTGCGCATCAGGCTCGCGGTCTCCCATACCGTCTTGACCGCTTTTGACCCAAAACTCAAGAGGTCGGGCTGCCGTTGCAGCTCCTCTACCATCGCCTTGCTGTTGGACCAGAGCCGCCAGAGGACGCCGATGGCCACCGCTTCGGCGACCGCCACTGCGGCCAGAACATAGACCGCGATCATGGTGTGGGCAGGCATGTCACGCATCTTCCCCGATCGGTCGCGACGTGCGCAGCGATTGGCCGCGGATTGTCACCCTCGCGTATAGCTGACAGTAAAGCGAAAGGGCAACCGCGAGTGTATATTTCACAAACTCTGGTGTCGCCGTGTTTGATCGGCTAAGTAAACGGTTACGCCATGTGATCTCCGGTTGTCGGGCCGAACCGCAGTGTTTAGGGTTGAACCTGGCCGCGCCGGGATCGATTTGGCGATGTGTGCAAGTGTTGAGCCGGAGCCGAGTCAAATTGTCGTGGAGGTCCTGATTGGCCGAATCCGGCGCTAGCGCTTCGGACCAGCTGGTGATTTTCGGGATCACCGGCGATTTGGCCCGCAAGATGACGTTTCAGGCCCTGTACCGACTGGAGCGCCGGGGATTGCTGGACTGCCCGATCCTGGGGGTCGCCAGCGAAGACATCAGCCTTGACGAATTGGTCAAACGGGCCCGCACAGCCATCGAGGGCACCGGCGAGAAAATCGACAGCAAGGTCTTCGACCGATTCGCCAAGCGGCTGTCCTACGTGCACGGCGATGTCACCGATTCCGCGCTCTACGACGAGCTGAAAAAGCAGATCGGCACCCAGCAGCATTGCCTGTTCTATCTCGAGATGCCACCTTCGCTGTTCGCACCGATCGTCGAGAATCTCGCCGAGGCCGAGTTGCTGACGGGCTCGCGCGTCGCGGTGGAAAAGCCATTCGGTCACGACCTGAAGTCCGCGCTCGAACTCAATGAACAACTGCGGGCTGTGCTCGACGAAGACCAGATCTTTCGGGTGGACCACTTCCTGGGCAAGGAACCGGTTGTCGAACTGGAGTATCTGCGCTTTGCCAACCTGACCGTCGCCGAGCTATGGAGCCGGAAATACATCTCCGAAATCCAGATCACGATGGCCGAGAACTTCGGCGTGGAGGACCGGGGCAGGTTTTACGACGCGGTTGGTACCTTGCGAGACGTCGTGCAGAACCATCTGCTGCAGGTGCTGGCCGGGGTGGCGATGGAGCCACCGGTCGGGCCGAGCGCCGACGACCTCAACGACAAGAAGGCCGACGTGCTGCGCTCGATACCGGCGTTAGATCCCGCGCGCAGCGTGCGGGGCCAGTACAACGGCTATACCGACACCGGCGGGGTGGCCAAGGATTCCGAGACCGAGACCTTCGTCGCGATGCGGGTCGAGATCGACAACTGGCGCTGGGCCGGGGTGCCGATCTTCCTGCGAGCCGGCAAGGCGCTTGCCGAGCGCGTCACCGAGGTGCGGCTGTTCACCCATCACGTCCCGTCGCTGGCGTTTCTCGCTGACCGTCGACGGGCCGAGGCCAACCAGATCGTGCTGCGCATCGACCCCGATCCCGGGCTGCGCATGCAGCTGACCGCGATCAACGGCGACCGCTGGCGCGACCTGCATCTCGACTCGTCGTTCATGCAGGACCTCGGCGAGCCGCTGCTGCCCTACGAGCGGCTGCTGCACGGCGCGCTGACCGGCGATCACCAGCTGTTCGCTCGCGAAGACGGCATCGAGGAAACCTGGCGGATCGTGCAGCCGCTGCTGGACCACCCCGGCGAGATCCACCACTACGAACCCGGCTCCTGGGGGCCGGAGGCGGCACGGGAGTTGCTACGAGGACATCGCGGCTGGCAACAGCCGTGGCTAGCCAATAACCACTAATAAGGAGACAGAGCAACATGCAGCTAGGGATGATCGGCTTGGGCCGAATGGGTGCCAACATCGCCCGCCGCGTGGCCGACCACGGACACGAAGTTGTGGTCTACGACCACAGCGAAGACGCGGTCAAGGCGATGGCCGATGAGAAAAACACCACCGGAGCCTTCTCGCTGAAAGAGCTGGCCGAGAAGATGTCCGCGCCGCGCGTCGTGTGGGTGATGGTGCCCGCCGGCACGATCACCACCGGGGTGATCGAGGATTTGGCCACCACACTCGAATCCGGCGACATCATCATCGACGGGGGCAACTCCTACTACCGCGACGACCTCAAGCACGCAAAGCTGCTGTCCGAGAAGGGGATTCACCTCATCGACTGTGGCACCAGCGGCGGGGTGTGGGGCCGCGAACGTGGTTACTGTCTGATGATCGGCGGCGACGACTACGCCTTCGAACACGCCGAGCCGCTGTTCTCGGTCATCGCACCGGGCGTCGACGCCGCACCGCGTACACCGGGGCGCGAGGGTGAGGTCGCCCAACCCGAGAAGGGCTACCTGCACTGCGGCCCGTCCGGCGCCGGCCACTTCGTCAAGATGGTCCACAACGGCATCGAGTACGGGATGATGGCCTCGCTCGCCGAGGGGCTGAACATCCTGCGCAACGCCGACATCGGCAAGCGCATCGAAGCCGGCGACGCCGAGACCGCGCCGCTGTCGAACCCGGAGTGCTACCAGTACGAATTCAATATCGAAGACGTCGCCGAATTGTGGCGCCGCGGTAGTGTCGTCGGCTCTTGGCTGCTGGACCTGACCGCGATCGCGCTGCATGAATCGCCCGACCTGCACGAGTTCTCCGGTCGCGTCTCGGATTCCGGCGAGGGCCGCTGGACCGCCATCGCGGCAATCGATGAGGGCGTGCCCGCGCCGACGCTGACGACCGCGCTGCAGTCTCGCTTCGCCTCGCGCAGCCTCGACGACTTCGCCAACAAGGCGCTGTCGGCGATGCGTAAGCAGTTCGGCGGGCACGCGGAGAAGCCCGGCGTCGGCGGCTAGCTAGGGTCGGGTCGCGAAGGCGACAACAACGTCGCTGAAGGCATCGTTGTCGTCGCCTGCCGCGGTGTGCCCGGCGTTCGACAACTCGACGAACTCTGCGTTGGGCACGGTGTCCAAGAAGTGCCGGACGCCTTCGGGGCTGACCACGTCGGACAGCTTGCCGCGGATCAGCAGCACCGGGATCTTCAGGTCGGCCGCGGCATGCTCGAAATTCTCGGTGCGCAGTTCGGGGTCATCGCCTGGCTTGGTCATGAAGGCCGGATCCCAGTGCCAGTACCAGCGGCCGTCGCGCAGCCGCAGGTTCTTCTTCAGCCCCTCCGGACTTCGCGGCCTGGTCCGGTGTGGCAGATAGGCGGCGACGGCGTCTGCGGCCTCGTCGAGAGTGGCGAACCCGTGCAGGCCGCTGAACATGAAGTCACGGATGCGGGCGCTCCCGTTCTTCTCGAACCGCGGGACGACGTCGACCAGGATCAACCGGGTGACTCGCTGCGGCCCGGCCCGGTCGGCGACGAGGATGCCGGTCAGGCCGCCCATGCTGGCCCCGATCAGTATCACCGGTCGGCCGATAGCGTCGAGGACCTGCATGACGTCGGCAGTCAGCGTCTCGATGTCATAGTCGGCGTTCGGCGACCGATCGCTGTCGCCGTGACCGCGACTGTCCAGCGCGACCACGTGGAAGCCGCGGTCAGCCAAGACTTGGCCGGTGTTCTTCCAGGAGTGCCGGTTTTGGCCACCGCCGTGCAGCATGAGGATGCTAGGCCGCTCAGCGGCCACGTCGGCGCCACGATTCCACTCGTCGGCGACCAGAGTGAGCCCCTGAGTGCCGGAAAACTCGACAGTCTTGGGAGTGTTACGCACGGCAGTCACGGGTGGTCCTCTCGGTCGATCGCACTTTGACGTTACTCAGATGAGTTTTCGTGTTCGCCGGGGTCTACCTCTTCAGACACCTGCAACGACCAAGGAGGCGACCATGCCCTCGATCACCCCCTCACTGTGGTTCGACCACAACCTGGAGGAGGCGGCGGCGTTCTACACCTCGATATTCCCGAACTCGCACATCGAGGACCTGAACCGAACTACCGATGCCGGCCCCGGCGAACCCGGGTCGGTTCTGTCCGGCACCTTCGTGCTGGACGGGAACCGATTCATCGGGATCAACGGCGGTCCGCATTTCTCGTTCAGCGAGGCGGTGTCCTTCACGATCGACTGCAAGGACCAGGACGAGGTCGACTACTACTGGAGCCGGCTGACCGATGGCGGCGAGGAATCGCAGTGCGGCTGGTGCAAGGACCGCTTTGGTCTGAGCTGGCAGGTGATTCCAGGGCGGCTGTACGAGCTGCTCGGCCACCCCGACCCGGCGTGCGCCACCGCGGCAACCCAGGCGATGCTCGCGATGAGCAAAATCGTGATCACAGATCTTGAGAAAGCGGTGGCTTCGCTCTGAGCTTTTGGCATGACGACGTACGTTGGAAAACATGCCCGACCGTGCGCGGATGTCCAAACCCCGCTGGATCGATGTTCAAGCTCCGAACGTGGAGTTGAAGGCGTTGACGTGGGGGCCGTCCGATGGGCCAATCGCGCTGTGCCTGCACGGATTTCCCGACACCCCGTACGGATGGCGCAAGTTCGCGCCGCGACTGGGCGAGTCCGGCTGGCGGGTGGTGGCGCCATTCATGCGCGGCTATGCGCCGTCGTCGATCCCGTCGGACGGCAGCTATCACATCGGCGCTTTCATGCACGATGCCCTGCAGGTGCGTGCGGCGGCCGGCGGCACTGACCGCGACGTGGTGATAGGCCACGACTGGGGCGCGATGGCCGCCAACGGTCTGGCCGCGATCCCGGACACCCCATTCGCCAGAGCGGTGATCATGTCGTTGCCACCGGCTGCGGCGTTTCGGGGACGGGTTGCCGATACCGGCCGCCTGTTGGCGCAGATCCCGGCTCAGTTGCTACGCAGCTGGTACATCATCTACTTCCAATTGCCTTGGCTGCCAGAGCGTTCAGCGTCCTGGGTGTTGCCGCGGTTGTGGAAGCGATGGTCGCCGGGTTACGACGCCAAGGCAGACCTGCGTCACGTCGACGCCGCGATCGGCACGCCGGAGAGCTGGCGCGCCGCGCTCGGGCCCTACCGGGCCACGATCCGCAACACCCGCCCGCCGACGCTCTACCGCGAACTGCACCGGCACTGGTTGTCGCGGCCGAAGTTGCCGAGCTTGTACCTTCACGGTCGCGACGACGGTTGCATGACAGCGGCTTTGACGCGTTGGATACCCGACGCCCTTCCCGATGGCAGCGACGTGAGCGTCGTCGACAGTGCCGGACATTTCCTGCAGCTCGACCAGCCCGACAGGGTTGCCGACCTGGTGCTGGATTTCATCGGCTCGGCCCGCGCGTGCCAGGGCCGGCCGGTTCGCTAAGACGACGTCGAGGGTGGCGCGATCGGACGCCGACGGCGCATGTCGGGCGGCGGACGTGTGCGAAGATGCGGCATGGCCGACTGCGGAACGAACGGGTGGAGCATAGTGGCGTCGGCCCAGGCGAGTTCAAATCTCGCAGGCATATTGGCTGGCTTCCTATTTTTTGGACTCATTTACTTACTCGGCAGAGATGAAAAGCGTGGAGAGATAGTATCGCTATTTACAGCGAGCTTTATTATTTTGGCGTTCGCTAGCTATTTATTCAGTCGTATTTCCGGTTTTTCTGCGCCATCCGATCCCGGCCCGGCCACCGCTTCTGCGTGTAAAGGGGCGTGGATGGCGGGAATGATTGCGATGGCTATGCTCGATGTCGGCGCAGCAACCATGACTGTGGGTTTGGGTTATTTGTTGGTGAGCTATGATCCCAAATCCAACCGTACTCATTTGCAGAGACTCGCCTCGGTCTCAGCCGGGGGAGTCCTAGTCGGCGCTATTTTTCTGCTCTTCACCTCACTCAACTTCTATGATGAATTACTTGACCGGCCAAATCATCATTTGACCTGGACTTTGATTATTCTGGCGGCCGCATTAGTTTTGGCATGTTCTTGTGTTACCTATACATCATCTCGCGGCCCTGGGGGCAGACGGCAGATCAGGGACAAATATATTGAGTGGGCCGTGTACGTAATAGGGGGCTTCGGAATCGCAGGAACAGTATTAACCGGCATCGCCGCCAGAATAGAACCGTCTCATTGGGTTTCATGGTTGGTCATCATCGTCTCGCTAGGCTTCCCGACGATCATTGTTGTCACGCTCGCCGGAGCCACTGTGGATGGTAAAGACGAGAAAGCGCGGGTCAAGGAGGAAGAGAGAGCGCGGGCCGCAAAACTTCGAGTCGCTGGCCCACCGACGGAGGAGGCCGCTACTTCACCGACGGAGAATTAGGTTGCCCGATCTCGCCGAATCGGCGTTCGATGTCGAGTAGTTGACCCAGAGTGGACGCTCATATGCCGACCCGGATGACTGCGGTCGACGCGCAGTTCTACTGGATGTCGGCCAAGGTCCCCAGCGACGAGTTCATGCTTTACGCATTCGACGGTGAGCCAACGGATTTCGACCGCGCCATCGACGAGATACGCAGCCGGGCGCAGGCCTGTCCCGCATTGACGTTGCGTGTCGAGGACGGATCACCGCTGACCTACCCGCGCTGGGTGTCCACGGTCATCGCGCCCGACCAGGTGCTACGCCACGGCCTGGACGATGACAGCTGGGGTGGCTGCCTGGACGCGGTGGCCAGGCTGGTCGACGACCAGCTGGACATCCGCCGGGTGTCGTGGCGCATGCATCTCTTTGCGCCGGTGCACGGCATTCCGGGTAGCACTGGCCCGGCCACGGTCGCGGTCATGCAGTTCGCGCACGCGCTGTGCGACGGACCTCGCGCCTTGGCGATGGCCGCCTGGCTGTTCGGCCGAGCGACCCCGGTACCTGAAATCACACCGTCGTCGGGCTTCCTGCCGTGGCGCGGCCTCGTTGCGGCGCAAGCCCATCGCAACCAGGTGCGCGAGACCCGCGCCGGGCTGCTGCCGCCGGCGATCGGAGCGCAGCCGGCGCTCTCGACCAATGACCGCCCGACCGGCGCGCGTTCAGTACGCACGCTGCTGCGCCATCGTGCGCAGTTGAAAGGGCCCACCGCCACGGTCGCGGCACTCGCCGCGGTGTCCGGTGCGCTCTCCGGCCACCTGCGGGACGCGGCCCCGGCGCTGGTGGCTGAGGTGACGATGGCGAAACCTGGTGTACCTCACGCTCATAACCACTTCGCCAACGTCACGGTCGGGTTGTATCCAGAGCTCAATCAGCCGGCTCGGCTGCAAAGGATCGCCGCGGACCTGACCAATGCCCGCCGCCGCTCAGAGCACCCCGCGGTGCGGGCGGCAGACCGGGCGTTTGCGGCCGTGCCGGCTCCGCTGCTGCGCTGGGGTGTCAGCCTCTTTGATCCCGAGGTACGGCCATCGCAGGTGTCCGGTAACGCCGTGGTGTCAAGCATTTATCGCGTACCCACCGACCTGCGCCTTGGCGACGCGCCGGTGCTGCTGACTGCCGTCTATCCGGGGCTGTCACCGGCGATGGGTCTGACCCACGGTGTGTGGGGCGCCGGCGACGTGGTGACGGTCAGCGTGCACGCGGCCGAGTCCGCGGTCGGCGACATCGACGACTATGTCGCCCGATTAGACGCCGAGCTGTAACGAAAACGCTTAAGCATCATCGGCTTCGCGGGTCCGACCGGCGGCCAGGATCAGCTCCTCATGCAGCTCGAACCACACGGTGTGATACGAGTCGATCAGCGGTCGAGCCAGCCACATCGTCTCGCCGTCTTGGATATTGTCCAGTGCTGCCTGCAATTTCACCGAGTAGCGGCTCAGTCGCGGTAGTTGGGTGGCTACGGCGGCGATAGTCGGCGTCACCCGCCGATGCACATCGTCGAGACGGGCCAGCACCGCCGCGTCGTAGCCTGCGTCCTCGTGCGTGTTGGGCCGGCCGTCCTTGAGCTGCCAGTCGGTGACCAGTTCTTTGAAATCGCGGTTGACGGAACAAAATTCGTCGTAAGCCGCCGCAACTGCAGCCGCGTCGACATGCGACCGTTCGTCGGCCAGCAATCCCTCGAGGCGCTGCCGACCTTCGGGGCTGAGCCGCAGCGTCGAACCGTCGAGCAGCAGACCCGACCCGACTAGCCGGTCAATCACGTCAACGAGATCTTCCCCCAGCGTCGCGACCAGATCGTCACGGCTGACCCGGCCTTTCAACCGGACCGCCTGCAACACGGCCAGTTCGGTCAAGACGAGACTCGTATCGCTGCCAGCATGGCCAGCAGCGGGCTAGCCGACACCACGTCGCTGTGCCCGCTGGCCATGGCGCTGCGCACCTCGGCCTCGGTATGGCGATCCAGTCGTGGAAAGTCGCCACGGGCATGCGCCCGCAACGGGCTGACTCGCCGTGCTATATCAGCCAATTCGCGTAGCTCGGGCGTGTTGTCCTCCGACCACGCGCACAGCTGCAAGCTGCCCTCGCGCACTTCGCCCTGATTACCGTCAACAGTGACCACCTTGCCGGCCAGTGAGCCCGCAACGCCGCTGCCGCAGCCGACGACAGCCGCGCGGCCCAATTCACGGCTGACCACGGCCGCGTGGCTGGTGGCACCGCCGGTTTCGGTGACGATGCCGCGGGCGACCAGCATGCCGTGGATGTCGTCAGGACTGGTGTGGTTGCGTACCAGGATCACGTCCTCGCCGCGATCGGCGGCCTCGATGGCCGCATCCACCTCAGTGTAGGCCCGTCCTGACGCGACGCCCGGCCCGGCCGGTAGACCGGTAGCCAAAAGCTTTGCAGCCATTCTGGTTTCCGGCTGCAGTGACGGCTGCAGTAACACCTCCACATGCGCCGGTAGTATCCGTCGGAGCGTCTCGGCCTCGTCGATAAGGCCGTCGTCCAACAACTGCAGCGCCAGGCGCACCGCGGCCTGCGCCGACCGCTTGGCCGCGCGCGTCTGCAGCAGCCACAACGCCCCGTCCTGAACGGTGAACTCGATCTCTTGCACGTCGGTAGCCAGTCGTTCCAACGAGCGTGCGGCGCCGATCAATTCGTCGTAAACTTCCGGCAGCTGGCTGCGCAGTGCGGCGATCGGTTCGACGTCCACGGTGCCCGACACCACGTCGTCGCCCTGGCCCGCCGGCAGCCACTCGCCGAACTCTTCGTTGGCACCGGTCATCGGATTACGAGAGAACACCACGCCCGCACCGGAATTGGCGTTGATGTTGCCGAACACCATGGCCTGCACGACTACCGCGGTGCCGTCGCTATCGTCCAGCCCGTGGTGGGCACGGTAGGCGACGGCGCGCGGCGAATCCCACGAGGCGAACACCGACTCGATCGCGGCGCGCAACTGTTGATAAGGGTCGTCGGGTGCCGGTCCGGTGACGATGCGCTGGTACGGCTCGGTGAATCGCCGCCGCGAATCGCGGGCGAACTCGGCCGAACCCTCAGCGGCTAAGGCTTTTTCGACGTCGTCGCTGAACCCGAGGTCCAGCAGGGTGTCCATCATCCCGGGCATCGACACCGCCGCGCCCGAGCGCACGCTGACCAGCAACGGGTGCGGCCCTCGTCCGAAGGTGCGCGAGGTGGCGGCTTCCAGTGTGCGCATCCCGGCCAGCACGTCATCCCAGATTGCGTTGATCGTCGCGGCCGGTTCGGCGCGATAACGCGCGCCGACCTCGGTGGTGATGCAGAACGCGGGCGGCACGGGCAGGCCGTTGCGCCGCATCATGTCGATGCCATGGCCCTTATGGCCCAGAACCTCCGGCGGAGACGACGCGTCGCCATCCAGCAGTATCACGGGTCGTGTGGACATCCGGATGTTCAGGCTCGACCGCGCTGGACGCCGAACGTGACATCGTGGCCGCGGTGATGCCACGCCGTGCCCAATGAGCGCCCGACGTTGCCCGCGCCAATGATCGCGATCTTGATGGTCGCTCCTTTGCGGTATGTGCGGCTGGCAGGATACCTCTACGTATGCCGTGCCTACCCGATGATCTAGGTTGGCGTCTATGAATGATGCCTATGACGTCGGGTTGTTGATCCTGCGGCTAGTGCTGGGTTTGACGCTGGCAGCGCACGGCTTCAACAAATTCTTCGGTGGCGGCCGGATACCGGGTACCGCGGGCTGGTTCGAAAGCATCGGCATGAAGTACGGCACGTTTCAGGCCGTCGTTGCCGCGACGACGGAGATCAGCGCGGGCCTGGGCCTGGCTGCCGGGCTGCTGACTCCCATCCCCGCCGCCGGTTTCGTCGCGCTGATGCTGGTCGCGGCATGGACGGTGCACCGCCACAACGGCTTCTTCATCGTCAAGGAGGGCTGGGAGTACAACCTGGTTCTGGCGACCGCGGCGGTGGTCGTGGCGACCCTGGGCCCGGGGCGGTACAGCCTGGATTATCAGATCTTCGGCCCTTACCTCTTCCACCCCGGCTGGCACGGACTGTTCGGTTCGCTGCTGCTGGGCATCGGAGGGGCGCTCGGGCAACTGGCGCTGTTCTACCGGCCGCCGGTCAAGCAGGCTCAGTAGCCGCTGCCGATTCGCGTGCCAGCACTTCTTCGGCAGCACGCTCCCCCGAGCGGATGGCGCCGTCGACCCATCCGCACATGACGGCCGAGCTCTCCGTCCCGGCCCAATGGATACGGCCGCACGGCTCGCGCAGGGTGTAGCCGAACTCGGTCAGTACACCCGTGGGTGTGTGGCTGATCATCCCACCACCGGAATAACGCTCGAGACTCCAGTCCTGCTCATGGAAACCGATCGGCGAACCGGCCTTGTCGCCGAACCGGTCGACCAGCTCGGCCACGACCGCCGCTTGCCGATCGGCCGGCGCCAGTCGCGCTAGCCGTCGCGCGGCCGGGCCTTCGGTGATCACACACATGACACCGGGCGTGCCGGTGTCGGTGCACGCGTCGATGGTCAGTGTGGCCAGCGACCCCGGCGAGGCCGTCTGGCCGCACAGTCCGGCCGCGCGCCAGAACGGCTCGTCGTAGACGACCGATATCTTGAAGATCGCGCCGCTGGGCATCCGCTGGTGCAGGAACGACCGATCGAGCGGCAGCGTCGGCTGGTAGTCGATCTGGCCGGCGATGGCCAGTGGAACGGCCACGATCACCCGTCGTGCCCGCACTGACAGGTCGTCGGTACGAACCGTGACGCCGTCGGCGTCGTGGGCGATATGACGCACAGCCTGCGAGAGCTGCAGGGCATCGCCGAGCTCACCGGCCACCGGTCGGTAGATGGCTCCCATCCCGCCGACCGGACGGGAATCCTGGGAGCCGCCCTCGCTCGACACGACGAAGTCCGGCCCGCCGCCCGAAGCCATCTGGTAAAGCACCCACAGCAACGACACCTCTGCTGCAGCCGAGGTGTAGGGGCCGGCCAGCGCCATGTCCAGCATGTCGCGGGCCTGCTGCGACATGATGTTTTTGTCGAGCCATGCCGCCAGACTGATCTGGTCCCATTCAGCGGCCCTGCGGGCCTGCCACGGGGCTTCCAGCGGGATCGATCGGCACATCTGCCGTACTTTGATCAACCCGGCGCCGAGGTTCATCGTTGCCCAGGGGCTCACCGTCCACGGGATGGTGCCGGCATAGCGGTGCTGCTTGTCGCCGACGATCATCATCGAGTCGCCGGCGGTGTACTGCTTGTAGGCCGGCACACCGAATTCGCTCATCAACGCGTAGACACGATCCTGGCCCGGTCCGATCCATGCACCGCCGCGATCGATCCACGACCCGTCGGCGCGGACCTCGGTGTAAGTTCGCCCGCCGACCCGATCGCGGGCCTCCAGCAGCGCCACCGAGCGACCGGCCTGCTTCAGGCGTAGGGCGGCCGTCAAACCGGCGAATCCGGCACCGACAACGCAATAGTCGACATCTGTCATGGCTGATCTCAGCAGCAAGCTACGCCGATCGTGACGCGGAAATCCGAAATCCGGCAATTCTTAGGTGAATTCGCGCGAGACGTCGTCGGTCAAGCAGACCCGATGGCCGGCGAGTACGGCAGTCCGCTACCGGTGTTCTCGTCGACCGCGACGCGTCCGCCGAGGTAGGGAAACGCGCGCTGCGCACAGGCCGACCGGTTGCAGATCTTGCAGCCCGCGCCGATCGGGACGGCGGTGCTCGGATCGTCGAGCGCGATCCCGGTCGAGTACACCAGCTTGTCGGCGTGCATCAGGTCGCAGCCCAAGCCGATGGCGAAGCTCTTGTGCTGACCGAGATAGCCCTGACCTTCGGGCGCGGTGGTCTTGGCCAGCCAAAAATACGAACGGCCGTCCGGCATCTGGGCGACCTGCGTGACGATCCGCCCCGGCTGGGCGAATGCGTCGTGCACAACCCACAGTGGACAGCTGCCGCCGACCCGGCTGAAGTGAAATGCGGTGGCGGACTGACGTTTCGAGATGTTGCCGGCCTTGTCAGTTCTGACGAAGATGAACGGCACGCCGCGTAGCTGCGGCCGCTGCAGCGTCGAGAGCCGATGACACACCGTCTCGAAGCCGACCTCGAAGCGGCGGCCCAGTAGGTCGATGTCGTAGCGTAATTCTGCTGCTGCGCTGTGGAATTCACGATAGGGCAGCAGAAATGCGCCGGCGAAGTAGTTGGCCAGACCGATGCGTGCGACGCCGCGGGATTCCGGGGTGAGCTGGTCGTCGGTGGCCACGATCGCCGACAGCAGCTCCGGCTGGCTGACCAGGGCCAGTTGGGTGGCGATCTGAAATGCACGCTGACCCGGCAACAACCATTGCGCGATCCGCAGCACCTTGGTCTCCGGGTCGTACGAGCGCTTGGTGTGCGCGGGAAGATCGGCGTCGACCACCACGCGTACACCGAACCGTTCGTGCATCAGGGCCGACAGCTGCACGTCCAGGCCGCCCACGGTCATCCCGCTGTGGTCGAACATCCGCTCGGCCGCGATGTCGAGTTCGCCGATGTAATTGTTGCGGTCATAGAAGAAGTCCCGCACTTCCTCGAACGGCATCGGCCGCTCCGCGGGCTGCGACGTCTCGGTGGTCGCGTGCGAGCGATAGGCCTCCAACTCCTCGGTGGCGTCCCGCAGTCGCCGGTACACGGTGACAAGGTTGCGACCCACGTCGGGCATCCGTGCCACCAGTTCCTCGATGTGCATCGAGCTGACCGAGTCGTCGGGAGCGGTGGCGGTGAACACGTCGGACAGGTCGGCCACCAGCCGGGCGTCGGAATCGGTGGAGAAGTAATTCGATGGCAGATCGAATCGCTCCGCGAGGGCCACCAGCACCGGCACCGTGATGGGCCGCTGGTCGTTCTCCAGCTGGTTCACGTAGCTGGTGGACAGATTCAGCGTCCGGGCCAGCGCCGCCTGACTGAGGCCGCGCTCGTTTCGCAGCCGCCGCAGCCGGGCACCCGAAAAGATCTTCGCCACGCGTTGACACTTTACTCCGCGATGGCTTACGCAACGTTCGCAATTTGTCGCGAATCAGGACGCAAAAATACACATGTACAGGTACTTTCCCTCGCGGCCGACTTTGCATAGTGTGCGAACTATGTTGAACCATGAGGTGCGGACCCACCGCAGCGCCGACGATTTCCCGATCACCGAGCACCTGGCTTACAAGATCGCGCAGGTTGCCGCCGACCCGGTTCCGGTAGCTCAGGAGACCGAGGCCATGGTGATCAACCGGATCATCGACAACGCGGCGGTCAGCGCTGCCTCGGTGCTGCGGAGACCGGTCACCACCGCCCGGCACCAGGCACTGGCGCACCGGGCCCGTCCGGGCGCGACGGTGTTCGGTGTCGACGGCAGCTACTCGGCCGAGTGGGCGGCCTGGGCCAACGGCGTCGCGGTCCGTGAGCTGGACTACCACGACACCTTTCTGGCCGCCGAGTACTCGCACCCCGGCGACAACATCCCGCCGCTAGTCGCGGTTGCCCAGCAGCTCGGTGTGCGCGGCAACGACCTGATTCGCGGTTTGGCGACGGCGTATGAGATCCAGATCGACCTGGTCAAGGGGATCTGCCTGCACGAACACAAAATCGACCACGTCGCGCACCTCGGCCCGTCGGCAGCGGCTGGACTGGGCACCATGCTGCGGCTCGACGTCGACACCATCTATCAAGCGATCGGCCAGGCGCTGCACCTAACCACTGCCACTCGGCAATCCCGCAAGGGATCGATCTCCAGCTGGAAGGCCTACGCGCCCGCGCTGGCCGGCAAGGTCGCCATCGAGGCCGTCGACCGCGCCATGCGCGGCGAGGGATCACCGGCTCCCATCTGGGAAGGCGAGGACGGCGTGATCGCCTGGCTGCTCTCCGGCCCCGAGCACACCTACCAGGTGCCGCTGCCGGCGCCGGGGGAGGGCAAGCGGGCCATTCTGGACAGCTACACCAAAGAGCACTCCGCCGAATACCAGAGCCAGGCGCCCATCGACCTGGCCCGCCGGCTGCGGATGAGCGTCGGCGATCTCGACCAGATCGCGACGATCGTGTTGCACACCAGCCACCACACCCATCACGTGATCGGCACCGGTTCCGGCGATCCGCAGAAGTTCGACCCCGACGCCTCGCGGGAGACGCTGGATCACTCGTTGCCGTACATCTTCGCCGTCGCGCTGCAGGACGGCACCTGGGACCACGAACTCTCCTATGCCCCGGAGCGTGCGCACCGGCCGGACACCATCGAGCTGTGGCGCAAGATCTCCACTGTCGAGGATCCGGAGTGGACCCGCCGTTACCACTCGAACGACCCGGCCGAGAAGGCCTTCGGGGCGCGCGCGGAAGTGACGCTGAAGAGCGGCGAGGTGATCACCGATGAGCTGGCCGTTGCCGACGCGCATCCGCTGGGTGCGAGGCCATTCGAGCGCGAACAGTACATCGGCAAGTTCGCTCATCTCGCCGACGGCGTGGTGGATCCCGCTGAGCAGCAACGATTCCTGGACGCTGTGCAGCATGTTCGCGAGTTGAAGGGCGATCAGCTCGGTGCGCTGAACGTACGAGTGCTACCTGAGGTGCTGGACAAGGCGCCGACGATCCCGTCAGGGATCTTCCGGTGACCGGGTTGCTGGCGTCCGCGTCCAGCGCCGCCGACAAGCGAGCTGCCTTTCGGGCCGGGCTGAATTCAGGTCGGCTGCAACGCTTCCCGGGCGCTTTCTCGCCATTGGTGGCCAGGCTTGTCGCCGAGATCGGATTCGAGGGGGTTTACGTCTCGGGCGCGGTGTTGTCCGCCGACTTGGGGATGCCCGACATCGGGCTGACCACGTTGACCGAGGTCACCGGACGGGGCGCGCAAATCGCTTCGATCACCGACCTGCCCACGCTGATCGACGCCGACACCGGATTCGGCGAGCCGATGAGCGCCGCGCGCACCATCACGCTGCTGGAGGACGCCGGTTTGGCCGGCTGCCACCTCGAGGACCAGGTCAACCCGAAGCGATGCGGACACCTGGACGGCAAGGCCGTTGTCCCGACCGCCGACATGGTCAAGCGACTTCGGGCCGCGGTCGCTGCGCGCCGTGACCCGAACTTCGTGATCTGCGCCCGCACCGACGCCGCGGGGATCGAGGGCATCGACGCGGCCATCGAGCAGGCGCGCGCCTACGCCGACGCGGGCGCCGACCTGATCTTCACCGAAGCACTTACCGGCCCGGCCGACTTCGAGAAATTCCGTGCCGCCGTGGATGTTCCGCTGCTGGCCAACATGACCGAGTTCGGCAAGTCGGAGTTGCTGACCACCTCGCAGCTCACCGACATCGGCTACAACGTGGTGATCTACCCGGTCACGACGTTGCGGCTGGCCATGCTCGCCGTCGAGGACGGCTTGTGCGAAATCGACGCCAAAGGTACGCAATCCGATCTGCTGGATCGCATGCAGCACCGCACGCGGCTTTACGAGTTGCTCCGCTACGCCGACTACAACCAATTCGACGACGAGATCTTCAACTTTGATGTGAAGGGACCCAACCAATGACCGCACCCGTGGCCGAGAAGAAGATCTACAAGGGGTTGGCCGGTGTGGTCGTCGACACCACCGCGATCTCCAAGGTGGTGCCCGAGACCAACTCGCTGACCTATCGCGGTTACCCGGTTCAGGATCTGGCCGCCCACTGCGGTTTTGAGCAGGTCGCCTACCTGCTGTGGCACGGCGAGCTGCCGAGCGACGGCGAGTTGGCGTTGTTCAACCAACGTGAGCGGGCCAGCCGTCGCATCGACCGGTCGTTGCAGTCACTGTTGGCGAAGCTGCCCGACACCTGCCACCCGATGGATGTGGTGCGCACCGCGATCAGCTACCTGGGCGCCGAGGACCCGGAAGAGGACGACAGCGCCGAATCGGCCAATTACGCCAAGTCTCTTCGCATGTTCGCGGTTCTGCCCACCATCGTGGCGATCGACATGCGGCGCCGTCGTGGCCTGGCGCCGATCGCACCGCACAGTCACCTCAGCTACGCGGAGAACTTCCTGAACATGTGCTTCGGCGAGGTCCCAGACCCGGTGATCGTCAGCGCGTTCGAGCAGTCGATGATTCTGTATGCCGAGCACAGCTTCAACGCCTCCACTTTCGCGGCGCGGGTGGTGACCTCGACGCAGTCCGATATCTACAGTGCGGTGACGGCGGCAATCGGCGCGTTGAAGGGACCGCTGCACGGCGGGGCCAACGAGGCGGTGATGCACGACATGATCGAGATCGGTGACCCGTCCAAGGCAGCGGAGTGGCTGCACGGCAAGCTTTCTCGCAAAGACAAGGTGATGGGTTTCGGGCACCGCGTCTACAAAAACGGTGACTCTCGGGTGCCGACCATGAAAGAGGCGTTGATCCGGGTCGCGGAGGCTCGCGACGGCCGGCGCTGGTTGGACATCTACAACATTCTGGAAAAAGAGATGTTCGCCGCCACCGGTATCAAACCGAATCTGGACTTTCCGACCGGGCCGGCCTACCACCTGATGGGGTTCGACATCCCTAGCTTCACACCACTTTTCGTGATGAGCCGGATTACCGGCTGGACCGCCCACATCATCGAGCAGGCGGGCTCCAATGCGCTGATCCGGCCGCTGTCCGAATACTCCGGTCAGCCGCAACGCAGCTTCATCGCGGCTACAGCAGGTCGGTGATGGTCTTCAAGCCGGCGTCGTAGAGCACGCCGGGCAACATGCCGCCGTCGCACTCGATCGTCGTGCCGTTGACGAAGTCCGCGGCACCTCCGGCCAGAAAGACACACACCCGGCCGACCTCCTCGGGCTCGCCCGCGCGTTGCAATGGGACTGCGGCGAAGTACTTTTCACCGGTCGGGTCGTCCTTCGGCAGCACGAACGACCGGAAGTTCTCGGTCATCGTCGGGCCCAGTGCGACGCAGTTGACCCGAACCTTCGGTCCCCACTCCTGGGCGAGCGACCGGGTCAACTGGTTGAGCCCGCTCTTGGCCGCTCCATAGGACACCAGGGTCGGTGAGCCCGCCGGATGCCCGGCACCGCTGGAGATGTTGATGATGCAGCCGAGGCCGTCCTGGGTGACCATCTCCCGGTATACCCGGATGGCGAACCACAGCGGGCTGATCAGATTCATCTGCACTGCGAAGGCGTGAAACAGCGCGGTGCGTTCGAAGTCGTCGTCGCTGCGCGGTGCACCCTGAATACGTTGCACGAGTTCGGGAATGCTCTCCGCATGCGGCGCCGGAACCGTCCCGCCGGCGTTGTTCACCAATATGTCGACGCGGCCGTGGGTGGCCACGACGTCAGCGACGAACGCGTCGATCGAGCGATGGTCGCCCTGGTCGCAAACCTGCTGAGAAGCGCGGGCCACCCATTCGCTGTCGATGCCGGGGATGCTGTTCAGCGGCGAACGTGAGCAGCCGATGACGGTGGCACCGGCCCGCAGTAGCTCGTGGGCGATGCCGACCCCCACGCCCCTGCTGGTTCCGGTGACGATCGCGATCTTGCCGTCGAGGACGCCCATTCGCCGACCCTTCGTCGTCGTTGACAGTGACTGCCAGTCAGTCATACTGTGCCACGCATGAGTAACCCCGCCAAGTTGCGTGTCGTTCAGTGGGCCACCGGAGGCGTCGGCAAGGCCGCCATCGAATGCGTGCTGAATCATCCGCAGCTCGAGCTGGCCGGCTGCTGGGTGCACAGCGCGGACAAGAACGGGCGCGACGTCGGGGAGATCCTGGGCATCGAATCGCTCGGCGTCGCCGCGACATCCAACAAGGATGACGTGCTCGCCCTCGACGCCGACTGCGTGGTGTACAGCCCGCTGATCCCCAACGACGACGAGGTCGTGGCGATTCTGCGGTCCGGCAAGAACGTGGTGACCCCGGTCGGCTGGGTGTACCCGGACCTGAGCAGCCCCGCGGTCGCGGCGATCGCTGACGCGGCCGTCGCGGGCGGGGTGACGCTGCACGGGTCGGGAATCCATCCCGGCGGCATCACCGAGCGGTTCCCGCTGATGATCTCGTCGCTGTCGTCGGCGGTCACCCACGTCCGCGCCGAAGAGTTCTCCGACATCCGTACCTACAACGCTCCCGATGTGGTGCGCCACATCATGGGTTTCGGTGGCACCCCCGAGGAAGCCGTCCAAGGGCCGATGGCCAGCCTGCTGGAAAACGGGTTCAAGATGTCGGTGCGAATGATTGCCGACCACATGGGTTTTCGTATCGAGCCGAACATCAGGACGATCCAGGACATCGCGGTCGCGACCGCCGACATCGACTACGACCCATTCCCGATCCGCGCGGGAACCGTGGCCGCGCGCCGGTTCCGCTGGCAGGCGCTGGTCGACGGTGAGCCGGTGATCACCGCAGCGGTCAACTGGCTGATGGGCGAGGAAAACCTGGAACCCGCCTGGAATTTCGGCGACCGCGGCGAACGCTTCGAGGTCGAGATCACCGGCGACCCGACGGTGAATCTCACGTTCAAGGGTCTGCAGCCGGAGACGATTGCCGAAGGGCTGGTGAAGAATCCGGGGGTCGTGGTCACCGCCAATCACTGCGTCAACGCCATTCCCGATGTGTGCGCTGCCGAGCCCGGCATCAAGACGTACCTGGACCTGCCGATGTTCGCCGGGCGTCCGGCCGCTCGTCTCGCATCGAGCACATGATGGCCGCTGCGACCGACATCTCATTCTGTCATCTCGTCGTCGGGGTAACCGACATGGACCGCGCGCTGGCTTTCTATCGCGATGCACTGGGCATGGACATCGTCTTCGAAAGCCTGATCTCCGGTGAGCCTTTCGACGCTGTGCTGCACGCGAAGCACAAACAGGAAGGTCGCGTGGTCGGCGGACTGCTGGGCGGCCTGATGGTCGAGCTGCTGTCGCTGGGCGCCGAACCCGCCACGGACAAGCCGGCCCGCCGAGGCATCATCGGCATTCAGAACGTATCCCTGTCGGTCGTCGACCTCGACGACACTCACCGCCGCATCCGCGATGCCGGCTATCCGCCAGAACAGGATCCGTTCGAGATCGGTGGAGTACGAATGTTTTTCGTCAAAGACCCGGACGGAACCCCGGTCGAATTCATCGAGCTGCCCGGTGGCGTGCGCAGCACGTACGAGATGCACCGCGGTGTGCCGCTGCGGATGGGACCGGCTAAATGAGCTACACCCACCCCGACTCGATGCGCGGCCACGTCGCGATCATCACCGGCGGCGCCCAAGGCGTCGGTAGAGGCGTCGCCGCCGCCTTGCTCGAACGTGGGGCAGCGGTTCTGCTGGTTGACATTCTCGAGGAGAAGTTGGCCGCGACCACCGAGGAACTCCGAGCGGCCGGTCGCGTCGAACAATTGGTCGCCGATCTGCGCGATCCGCAATCAGCTCAACGAATCGTCGCGGCCGCGGTCGACGCCTTCGGCGCGGTGCATGGGCTGGTCAACAACGCGATCGCCACCAACGAGCCGAAGGCGTTCGTCGACATCACGACGGAAGACATCGCCCTCGGCCACGACGTCGGGCCGCGCGCCAGCTTCCTGCTCATGCAGGCGGTGCATCCCTTGATGGTTCAGGCCGGCGGCGGTTCGATCGTCAATTTCGGCTCGGGCACGGGCACCGGCGGCGAGCCGAGGTGGGGCGGATACGCCGCCGCCAAGGAAGCCATCCGCGGGCTGTCGAAAGTCGCTGCGCTGGAATGGGGCCGGGACAACATTCGCGTCAACGTGGTCTGCCCGTTCGCCGAATCCGACGGCGTCAAACTGTGGAAGCAGTTCGCGCCGGACGACTACACCAAGGCGGTTCGACGAGTTCCGATGAAGCGCATCGGCGATGTACGCGACGACGTGGGGGCACTGGTCGCGTTCCTGCTCAGCAGCGACGCGACCTTCGTCACCGGGCAGACCATCCACGTCGACGGTGGGATCGGCTGCTTCCGATGACCGAGTCGCTGCGCGATCGGCAGCGCGCCCAGATCCGGGCCGACATTCGTCGAGCGGCGTTCCGGCTGTTCATCGAACGCGGTTACGACGCGGTGACGACCGAGGAAATCGCCGCGGCCGCAGGCGTTTCCCCGCGCACCTTTTTTCGTTATGTGCCGACCAAGGAGGAATTGCTGCTGGCGCCGGTGCGATACGGCGGCACCGCCATCGTCAGCCTGCTCGAAGAGCGGCCCGCCGCCGAGGCCCCCGACCTCGCGCTGATCAACGCCATCGTCACCCGAACCCGTTCGTTCGGGGTGGCCGATACCGAAGAGTGGCGGGAAGCCCTGCTGGTCGCCCCCGATCTGCTCGGCAAGCTGACCGTGCACCGTCCCGCCGACAAGGAGCGGGCGACCAAGCTGGTCGCCGCGCGCATGGGCGCCAACCCCGACACCGACATCCGGCCCGGCTTGTTGGTTCAACTTGCCTTTGCAGCAGCCGATTTTGCGTTTCAGCGGTGGGTCTGTCAGTCGACGAAAAAGCCGCGGGCGCTGGACCGCTATGTCACCGAAGCGCTTGAGGCGGTCAAGAGTCCGCACTGGGAGAAAAGACGATGAGCAAGGCAAAATCGCTGACGCTGGTCGGTATCGCCTATCTCGTTGCCATAGCGGTGGGCGCGGCCTGGCTGGTATGGGGTGTGCACACCGGCCGGCTGTGGCTGGACACGTTGGTCGCCGACGTGTTGGGCACGTTGGTGATTTTCGCGTTCAGCCGGGCCTACCGCAACTCCAGCTTTTACGACGCGTACTGGAGCGTGATTCCGCCTGTGCTGCTGTTCTATTGGTGGAGTCAGTCCGGGGTACAGCAATTACGTTGCTGGCTGATCGCGGTGGTGGTGGTGTTGTGGGCGATACGTCTGACCGCCAACTGGTTGTACGCGTTTCCCGGTCTGCACCACGAGGATTGGCGCTACCCGATGTTCCGCGAGCGGGCCGGGCGATGGGAATTCGTGGTCGACCTGGTGACGATCCACCTCATCCCCACACTTCTGGTGTTCGCGGGCATGCTGCCGGTGTACGTCGCGGTGACCCGACCGGGCGGCGACATCGGTTGGCTGACCGATATCGCTTTCGTTGTCGGGCTGGCGGCCGTGACTCTTGAGTTGGTCGCCGACGTTCAAATGCACCGGTTCGTCCGGGATCGGCGAGCCGGTGAGGCGATGGACCGCGGATTGTGGTCGTGGTCGCGACATCCGAATTACTTCGGGGAGTTCAGTTTCTGGGTTTCGCTGGCGTTGTTCGGTGTGGCCGTCGCGCCGTCGGACGCCTGGTGGGTGTGCCTGGGGGCACTGGGGATGCTGGGCATGTTCCTCGGCGGCAGCATCCCGATGATGGAGACCCGCAGCCTGGAGCGGCGACCCGACTATCAGGACGTGGTCGACCGGGTTTCCCGCTTTGTGCCCCGCCCGCCGCGACGGGCCTAACAGGCGGTGGGGTGTGATTCGCAGTACGGCGTGGTGCCCGGGAACCGATACCGGTGCGCTACCACCCACCGGTAGACGACGTCCTCGATGAAGCGGATGCCGGGAATCCGGTAGACCAGCAACGGGACTCGGCTGCCGATCGCCGTCGAGAGCGCCGCGTTTGCGGCCTCCGCGCCGGAGTAGACCGTTCCCGAAGAATCCAGCCATCGCACCGCATCAAGCAGGCTCGTCGGCGCGACACCGAGCCGTTCCGCCACGCCGGGGCTTTGCAATGGCTCGGTCCGAATATTTCCGGTCCGATCGAACTTCAGCAGTAAATCCTTGGAGCGTGTGCACATTCCACACGCTCCGTCGAAGAATAATGTGCCCGCCGTCGCGTTCATCTCCGATACCCCCTGCTGTGGGCGTAGTTGCACCACCGAGTTTACGCCGGCGAGGCGGCGAGCCCGAAAAGCACCCGATCGCGAACACGATGCCGGTGCCGATCTCTGCGACGGCACTGATCCAGGAGAACCATGTCACGTTGATCCGTGGTCCGGAGACGAAGCTGTCCTGGGTGGCTGCGAAAGCTGACGCAAAGTAGTAGTCAAGCGCTCGGCCGACAGGGTTTACGAAGAACGGGGACCACGGCGCTAGAACACGTTCTAATCTTGCCGCCATGGGATTTCTCAAACAGGAAACTCCGCAGGTCGACTTCGACGAGTGGAGCAAGGGCACCCGCGCCGAGAAGATCATCCCGATGGCCCGGCACTGGGCCGAGGTCGGCTTCGGTACCCCGGTGTTGCTGCACCTGTTCTACGTGGTCAAGATCGTGCTGTACATCTTGGCGGCCTGGCTGCTGGCGCTGACCACGACCGGCATCAACGGTTTCACCAATGTCGCGCACTGGTACGCCGAGCCGATCGTGTTCGAGAAGGTCGTGCTCTACACGATGCTGTTCGAGGTGGTCGGTCTCGGTTGCGGCTTCGGCCCGCTGAACAACCGGTTCTTCCCGCCGCTGGGCTCGATCCTGTATTGGCTGCGACCCGGCACCATCCGACTGCCACCGTGGCCTGGCCGGATTCCATTCACGGAGGGGGATAGCCGCACACCGTTCGACGCGCTGCTCTACGGCGCGTTGCTGGTGCTGCTCGGCATCGCGATCTTCTCCGATGGCACCGGTCCGATGCCCGCGCTGGGCACGACGGTCGGCGTGCTCCCGGCGTGGCAGATCTGGGCAGTGCTCGGTGTGCTGGCGGTGCTCGGCCTGCGCGACAAGGTCATCTTCCTGGCCGCCCGCGGCGAGGTGTACGCCTCGTTCACCGCCGCGTTCCTGTTCGCCGGTTATGGCGTCGACCTGATCCTGGGCGCGAAGCTGGTGTGCCTGGTCATCTGGCTGGGCGCGGCGACATCGAAACTCAACAAGCACTTCCCGTTCGTCATCTCGACGATGATGAGTAACAACCCGTTGTTCCGGCCGCGGTTCATCAAACGCCAATTCTTCGAACACTTTCCGGACGACCTTCGTCCCGGCTGGCGCTCGCGCTGGCTCGCGCATTTCAGCACGGCCATCGAGGGACTGGTGCCGCTGGTGCTGTTCTTCAGCCATGGCGGTTGGCCCACCGCGATCGCCGCGTTCGTCATGCTGTGCTTCCACTTCGGCATCTTGTCGTCGATCCCGATGGGCGTGCCGTTGGAGTGGAACGTCTTCATGATGTTCAGCGTGCTCGCGCTGTTCGTCGGGCATGCCTCGATCGGACTGCATGACCTGACCACGCCATTGCCACTACTGCTGTTCGCGGTGGTGGCGGGCACCGTCGTGACCGGAAACCTGTTCCCGCGCAAGATTTCCTTCCTCCCGGGTATGCGCTACTACGCGGGAAACTGGGACACCACGTTGTGGTGCATCAAGCCCTCCGCGGAGGCGAAGATCGCCGACAACATCGTCGCCATCGCGAGCATGCCGGCCGCCCAGTTGGAGAAGTTCTATGGCAGCAAGGAAGCCGCGCAGATTCCGATGTACATGGGATATGCGTTCCGCGCCTTCAACACTCACGGTCGGGCGCTGTTCACCTTGGCGCACCGCGTGATGGCCGGTCATAACGAGGACGACTACGTTCTGACCGATGGTGAACGCGTCACCAGCACGGCCATCGGATGGAATTTCGGCGACGGGCACTTCAGCAACGAGCAACTTGTCGCGGCACTGCACAAGCGCTGCCACTTCGAACCGGGCGAAGTGCGGATCGTGATGCTCGATGCCCAGCCTATCCATCGACAAACCCAGCAGTACCGGTTAGTCGACGCTGCCACAGGCGAATTCGAACGCGGCTACGTCCGAGTGGCCGACATGGTGACGCGGCAACCCTGGGCCGACGACGTGCCGGTGCACGTGGAGTCGTAGCGCCGAACGTGAAGCTATTGCGAGGATCCAGCGCTTTTTCGCAACAGCTCCACGCTCGACGACAAATGGTTAGGCGTTGGCGCGGACCTTTTTCGTCGCCTCGACCAGGTTGGTCAGCGATGCCGAAACCTCGTCAGGGTTCCGGGTTTTCAGGCCGCAGTCCGGGTTGACCCAAAGCCGGTCAGCCGGAACGGCTTTCAGCGCTTCGCGCAACGACGTGGCGATCTCGTCGGTGCTCGGCACGCGTGGCGAGTGGATGTCGTAGACCCCCGGCCCGACGCTGTTGGAGAAGCCGATCGAGTTCAGGTCGTCGAGCACCTCCATGTGCGAGCGGGCCGCCTCGATCGAGGTGACGTCGGCGTCCAGGTCGGCGATCGCACCGATCACCTCACCGAACTCCGAGTAGCACAGGTGCGTGTGGATCTGCGTCGAGTCCGCCACACCCGATGTCGCCAATCGGAACGAGCCGACCGCCCAGTCCAGGTAGGCCGGCTTGTCAGAGTCGCGCAGCGGCAACAGCTCTCGCAGCGCGGGCTCGTCGACCTGGATCACAGCGATACCGGCCGACTCCAGGTCCACGGTTTCGTCGCGGATGGCCAGCGCGACCTGGTGGGCGGTGTCGGCCAGCGGCTGGTCGTCGCGGACGAATGACCACGCCAGGATCGTCACCGGGCCGGTGAGCATGCCCTTGACCGGCTTGTCGGTCAACGACTGCGCATACTTGGCCCACTCCACCGTCATCGGGTGCTGGCGGGTCACGTCACCGTAGAGAACCGGCGGGCGCACGCAGCGGCTGCCGTAGGACTGCACCCAGCCGTTCTTGGTGGCGAAGAAGCCGTCCAGTTGCTCGGCGAAGTACTGCACCATGTCGTTGCGCTCCGGCTCGCCGTGCACCAGCACGTCGAGGCCCAGCTCCTCCTGCAGCTTGATCACGGCCGCGATCTCGGACTGCATCCGGCGGGTGTACTCCGCCTCGTCGATCTCTCCGGCGACCAGCGCGGCGCGGGCCTTGCGGATCTCGACGGTCTGCGGGAACGACCCGATCGTCGTCGTCGGCAGCGGCGGCAAATGCAGCCGCTCGATCTGCGCATCGCGACGTTCGGCGGCCGGACCCCGCTCCGTGCCACCGGATTTCGCGATCGACTCGAGGCGCTCACGCACCTTGCTGTTGTTCAGCCGCGGGTCCTTCTCACGCGACGCGACCGCGGCGTTGGATTCCGCGATCTCGTCGGCCACCGCGTCGCGGCCATCCTTCAGCGCTTTCGCCAAAGTGGCCACCTCGTGCACCTTCTCGGCGCCGAATGCCAGCCAGCTGCGCAACGCATCGTCCAGATCGGTCTCGGGCTCCAGCGAATACGGCACGTGCAGCGTCGAGCAGGACGTGGACACCGCAACCGCCCCGGCAGGACCGAGCAGGCTGGCCAGCTTGCTCAGTGCCGCCTCCAGGTCGGTGCGCCAGATGTTGCGTCCGTCAACGACTCCGGCCACCAGCGTCTTGCCGGCCAACTCGGGAACCGATGCCACCGCGGTGTCGGGGCCGTAGACCAAGTCGACACCGATCGCCTCGATGGGCGTGCGGGCCAGCGCGGCCAGGCTCTTACCCGGGTCGCCGAAGTAGGTGGCCACATGGATCGCGGGCCGCTTGTCCAGCGCGCCCAGCGCGTTGTAGACCTTTTCCGCGAGTGCCGGCGCGTCGCCGGAGATATCGGTCACCAGCACCGGCTCGTCGATCTGCACCCAGGCCACGCCCTCGTCGGCGAGCTGGCCCAGCAGGTCGATGTAGAGCGGGACCAGTTCGTCGAGGCGCTCGATAGGTGCGCCCGCGCCGTCGACCGCCTTGCTCAGCAGCAGGAAAGTGACCGGCCCAATGACCACCGGACGGGCCGGAATGCCAAGATCGCGAGCCTCTTTGAGCTCCGACAACACCTTCTCGGGGTGCAGCGAGAACTTCGTCTTCGGCCCGATTTCCGGGACGATGTAGTGATAGTTGGTGTCAAACCACTTGGTCATTTCCAGCGGCGCGATGTCACCGGTGCCGCGCGCCGCGGCGAAGTAGCGGTCGAGGTCGTCGGAGACGGCCTGCACGCGCTGCGGCAGCGCACCGAGCATGACGGCGGTGTCGAGCACCTGGTCGTAATAGGAGAAGGTGTTCACCGGTACCGAGTCCAGGCCGGCGGCGGCCAGCTGAGACCAGGTGTCGTGGCGCAGGGTTGCGGCGACTTTCTCAAGGTCGGCGCGGCTGGTGCGGCCTGCCCAGTAACCCTCGGTGGCGCGCTTGAGTTCGCGTTTTGGGCCGATACGTGGGGAGCCGGTGACGGTGGCGGTAAAGGGGTTTGCGGTCACAATGGTTCGTGTCCTTCAATCGACGGGGTGGTCGCCGCCAACGGACGCAAAACCGATCCGGCGCAGCGCACACAGCCACTGCAACCATTACGGCCGGACGCCCATTCCTCGAGGCGGTGAGCCGCCAGGCGCGGCGCGCCCGACACAGCCGGCAGGTCTTCGGACTCACAGGCGTGCACCGGGTGGTGCTCCTACTGGCCGTCGCTTCCCGATCTTGCGATCAGTGCTTGTGACGGCGGTCGTTCCTGCATACCGCTGCGGGACAGTCCCGGACTCTCACCGGGTTCCCTCTTACGGAGCACATCTAACGTGCTTCGCTCGATGCCGACGTCGTCACCGTTGACGTCATCGGCAGACCAACTGCGTAGTGCAGATTACCCGGCGGTCAGCGCTTCAGGTATGGGCAGGTCACCGTTGTTGAAGTCGATGGTCCGGCGGATTGTCGAATCGTCGTTCAATGCGGCGGCCACGACCAGGGCCACGTCCTCGCGGGAAACTGAGCCTTTCTCGGCGGCATCGATACCGACCGCGATCCGGCCGGTCGCCGGTTCCAGGGTGAGACGGCCGGGCCCGAGCACGGTCCAGTCCAGGTCGCCGGCGCGCAGGTGGGCGTCGGCCGCCGCTTTCGCCTCGGCATAGGGATAGAAGGAGTTGTCTTCCGGCACACCGTGGTCGGGTCCGGCGCCGAAGTACGACACCATGACGAAGCGTCGCACGCCGGCCTGACCGGCGGCGTCGATCACCCTGATCGCGGCATCGCGGTCGACGGCATAGGTGCGAGCCGGATCGCCGCCGCCGGCGCCGGCGGAGAACACCACCGCGTCGTGGCCCGCGAGCAGATCGGCGAGTGCGGCGGTGTCGAGGTTCTCGATGTCGGCGACGGCGGGTCGCGCACC
>NZ_DATNJW010000704.1:0-9971 GCF_035603715.1 Mycobacterium sp.
CGCCGGCCTGTCGGCGGAGGACGCGTTCGACACCTACGCCAGCATCTCCGTCCACACCCAGGGAGCGGCAGTCCTGGAACGGCTACAAGACAAATCCGCCGGAGCCGAACCGTATCGTCGCGACGGGAGCCCGGTCATCGACCCCGAGACCATGCCGCTGATCGCCAAGCTGACTGAGAAAGGTCACCGTATAGGCGTCGCCGACGACATCAACTTCGAGTACGGGTTGAATTGCCTTCTCGCTCACGCCAGCCGGCTGATCGAGGAGGGTCGACCGAGCTAGACCTCGATCACGACGGCGCCGCCCTGGCCGCCGCCGGCGCACATCGCCGCCACACCGATTCCGCCGCCGCGACGGCCCAGTTCGTGCACCAGCGTGGTCAGCATCCTCGCGCCGCTGGCGGCGATCGGGTGACCCAGGCTGCATCCGCTGCCGTAGATGTTGACCAGGTCCTCATCCAGTCCGTACTCGCGGCATGCGGCGATCGGCACCGACGCGAACGCCTCGTTGATCTCCCACAGCGTGACATCGCCAGGCGAGAGCCCGGCCCGGTCCAACACCTTGCCGATCACCTTCACCGCGCCCAAACCGGTGTCCTTGGGCTCGACGGCGGCCGACGCCCAGGCCTTGACCGAGCCCAGCACCTTCAGCCCGGCAGATCGGGCGAAGTCCTGCTCGGCCAGGGTCAATGCCGCGGCCGCATCATTGGTTCCGCTGCTGTTGCCAGCCGTGATGGAGAACCCCTCGATCTCCGGGTGCAGCACCTTCAGCGACGCGAGCTTCTCGAGGCTGGTTTCGCGACGCGGATGTTCATCCACGCTGAACTCCACCAGCGCGTCGTCGAGACCCTTGATCTTCAGCGGGACGATCTCGTCCACGAAGGCGCCGCTGTCAATCGCCGCGATCGCACGCTGGTGTGAACGAAATGCCCACGCATCCATCTCTTCGCGGCTGATCCCGACGGCCTGCGCGGTGTTCCACCCGACGGTGATCGACATATCGCGGCCCGGGGCATCGGGGGTTTCCACATGGGTCGGCGGAATCCACCGCTCCTCGAATTCCAGGGTCGGCCCGGGAATGCGCCAGTTCATCATCGGCGTCATCGACAGCGACTGCACACCACCACCGACGACGACCTTCTCGGCTCCGGCGCCGATCTGTGCTGCCGCGTTGGAGACGGCGGTGAGGCTACCCGCGCAGTGCCGGTTGACCGCCTGACCGGGAACCGATGTCATGCCGGATGCCGACGCGGCATAGCGGGCCATGTCGCCCCCGCCGTAGTGAGATTCGGCGAAGATCACGTCGTCGATATCGGCGACGTCCACCCCGGACCGCCGGACGGCTTCTTGCAGGATGGTGGTCGCGAGGAACTCGGGCGTGGTGTTGACCAGCGAGCCCTTGAACGACGTCCCGATGGCGGTCCGAACTGCGCTGACGATGACGGGCTTGGGCATGTGGATCAACCTTTGTTTGGGTGCTTAGGGTTACAAACTAGGCCAGAAGCGTAAATGGTATCAGCTACCGTTGCTCCGACGATATCGGGTGGTTGCCGACGCCAGAGCACGCTGAAAGACTGTGCCGGTGCAGCCGTTCGGATGGGAACTGCCTTACCCGTGGCCGCGAAAGCCGGTGCTGGCGACGAACGTGGTCTGCACCTCGCAACCGCTTGCGGCCCAGGCCGGGCTTCGGATGCTCGGCGACGGCGGCAGCGCGGTCGATGCGGCCATCGCCACCGCGATTGCGTTGACAGTGGTCGAGCCGGTCTCCAACGGGATCGGGTCCGACGCTTTCGCCATCGTTTGGGACGGACGGGAACTGCACGGGCTGAACGCCTCGGGCCGCTCACCCGCAGCGTGGACGCCGGAGTATTTCGGCGGCAAGGGCGTTCCTCCGCTCGGCTGGAATTCCGTCACGGTTCCCGGTGCGGTATCGGCGTGGGTCGAGTTGCACGCCAAATTCGGGCGGCTCCCCTTCGAGCGGCTCTTCGAGCCGGCAATCTTCTACGCCCGCAACGGCTTTCTGCTGTCGCCGACCATCGCGGACCAGTGGGCGGCCCAAGTGCGGCTTTTCGAGTCGCAGCCGGGATTCGCCGAAGCCTTCATGCCTGACGGCCGAGCGCCGACTCCGGGCGAGCTGGTCAGGTTGGCTGACCACGCCGTCACGCTCGAGGCGATCGCCGCGACCCAAGGCGAGACGTTCTACCGCGGAGAACTGGCGGCCAAACTCGAAGCCCACTCGTCAGCCCACGGCGGCGCCATGCAGGCCAGCGATCTGGCGGCGCATCACGCTGACTGGGTCGGCACGATCTCTGGGGATTACCGCGGGTACACGGTGCACGAGATACCGCCCAACGGGCAGGGCATCGTCGCCCTGATCGCGCTCGGCATTCTCGAACACTTCGACATGGCTGCGCTTCCAGTGGATTCCGCCGACGCCGTACATCTGCAGATCGAGGCGGTGAAGCTCGCGTTCGCTGACGCGCAGGCCTACGTGTCCGACATCGACCACATGACGGTGAGCCCGCAGAGTCTCCTCGATGCGGATTACCTGCGCGAGCGCGCGACGCTGATCGATCGGGACCGGGCCAGGCCTGCCTCTGCCGGCACACCACGCGGGGGCACGGTGTATCTCACCGCCGCGGACGCCTCGGGAATCATGGTGTCGATGATCCAGTCGAACTACATGGGTTTCGGCTCAGGCGTCGTGGTGCCCGGCACCGGGATCGCACTACAAAACCGAGGCGCGGATTTTGCTGTGCAACAAGGGCATCCAAACCAGGTAGGACCGGGTAAGCGGCCGTACCACACCATCATCCCCGGTTTTCTGACCAAGGACGGCACTCCGGTGATGAGCTTCGGGGTGATGGGCGGCCCCATGCAACCCCAGGGTCACGTGCAGGTGGTGGGGCGCATCGTCGACCACGGCCAGAATCCGCAGGCGGCCTGTGACGGCCCGCGGTTCCGCTGGGCGCATGGCCTTCAGGTGTGTTGCGAGCCAGGCTTTCAGCCGTCGACGCTGGACGAACTTCAGCGACGGGGCCATCAATTGGTCACCACCGACGACTACAACCAGTTCGGCAGTTGCCAGGCGATCTGGCGGCTCGACGACGGGTACCTGGCGGTCAGCGACCCTCGCCGCGACGGCCAGGCAGCCGGCTTCTAGATACGGATCTCGCCCTCGGCAGCCGCCAGGCCGATGTCGGTGCGAAAGTGGCTTCCGGGCAACCGAATTGATCCGAGGATCTCGTAGGCGGCTGAGCGGGCCGCGGCCAAATCGGGTCCGGTACCCACCACCGACAGGACGCGGCCGCCCGAGGACACGATCGCGCCGTCGTCGCGTCGAGCTGTTCCGGCGTGCAGAACGCCGTTACTCTCCGAGCCGACGATCGCGTCACCAACCCGTGGCTTGCCCGGATAGTTCTCCGCGGCAAGCACCACCGTCACGGCGGCGCCGTCGCGCCACTTCAACTCACCTAGGCTTGCCAGCGTGCCGGTCGCAGCGGCGTTGAGCAGCTGGCCAAGTGGCGACTCGAGCAGCGCGAGCACCGACTGTGTCTCCGGATCGCCGAATCGGCAGTTGAATTCGATGACGGCAGGCCCATTGGCGGTGATGGCCAGCCCGGCATACAGCAGTCCGGAGAAACTGCTGCCGCGCCGGACCATCTCGGCGGCAACGGGTTCCACGATCGTGCTGACCATGGCGCGGTAGACGTCGGCCGGTAGCCACGGCAGCGGCGCGTAAGCGCCCATCCCTCCGGTGTTAGGTCCGGTGTTGCCAACGCCGACGCGTTTGAAATCCTGCGCCGCCAGCAGCGGCACCACGGTCTCGCCGTCGACGACGCAGAACAAGGACACCTCGGGGCCGTCGAGGAAAGACTCCAGCAGCACCGGATGCCCCGATTCGAGCAGTGCCGCGGCATGAGCGCGTGCCACGTCACGGTCCGGCGTGACCACCACACCTTTGCCGGCGGCCAACCGATCGTCTTTCACCACCCAGGCGCGGTCTCCGGCCGGCGGCCCGAACCTGTCCAGCGCGGCGTCCAAAACTGCTGGGCTGTCGACGATCTCGCTGGAAGCGGTACGCACACCGGCGGCCGCCATCACGTCTTTGGCGAAGGCCTTGGATCCTTCGATTTCGGCCGCCGCCTTGCTGGGCCCGAAGCAGGCAATGCCGGCCTCGCGCACGGCGTCGGCCACACCGAGTACCAACGGAACCTCGGGGCCGATGACCACCAGGTCGGCCCGGATCTCGCGGGCCAGGGCAACGACGTCGTCGCCCGAGGTGATATCGACGTCGTGCTGGTCGGCTATTGCCGCCGTGCCGGCATTGCCGGGCGCGATGGCCACCGCCTCGACCTGTGGATCGGCACGTAACGCCAGCACGAGGGCATGTTCGCGGGCACCGGAGCCGACCACCAGAACGCGCACGAAATGTCACTCTAGCGGGGTGACGATGCGCGCCGTTACACGACAGTCAGATGATTTTTTCGAGCAGGTTTTTCAGTTCCTTCTGCTGCGCGGCGGTGAGACGCCCGAGACGCTTGGTGAACTCTTCGGACAGCGCCGACATGCCGCCCGCGGCGGCTTTGCGCCCGTTCGCGGTGAGTAGCAGGCGATGGCGCCGCAGATCGGCAGGATCGATCTCGCGACGCACAAAGCCCGCCGCCTCCAGCCGTTTGAGGTACACGGTGACCGTTGCCTTGGGCATGTTCAGTGTCGTCGCCAGCTCTGCTGGGTAGGGGTGCTCATCGATCTCGGCGAGCAGGAACAACTCCTTCGACTCCAGGCCCAGTGAGCAGATCTCATCCTCGGCGCAGGAGATGACCGACAACAGCACCCGGTAATTCAGGGACCAGATCTTGGCCGCATCAACCGCAGTCATCGACTTGCCAGATCGTTCAACTATGAACTAGTTTAGATGTGAACAAACGCATGATCGAACAATCTACCAGAAAGCCGCCATTATGCCTCTGGATCAATACCTGACACTCGGACGGTCCGGCCTGCGCGTCAGCCCCCTGTGCCTGGGCGCCATGACATTCGGCGAAGACCTCGGCTGGGGTACCAGTGTCGAAGAGTCTCAACAGATCATCGATCGGTACACCGAACTCGGCGGAAACTTCATCGACACCGCCAACTTCTACACCCGGAGCCACTCCGAGAAGATCCTCGGCGACCACATCGGCCGCCACGCCGCTCGACGCGACCGGCTGGTGATCGCGACCAAGTTCAGCGGCAACTTGTATCCGGGCGATCCCAACGGTGGCGGCTCGGGCCGCAAATCATTGATCAACGCCTGCGAAAACTCGCTGCGGCGGTTGCAGACCGACTACATCGACCTGTACTGGCTGCACATCTGGGACGCCAACACCCCGATCGAGGAAACGATGGCCGCACTCGACGATCTCGTTGCGGCCGGCAAGGTTCGCTACATCGGTGTCTCGGACACACCTGCGTGGAAGATCGTGGAGGCCAACCTGATTGCCCGTTTCCACGGTTGGTCCAGTTTCATCGGCCTGCAGGTCGAGTACTCGTTGCTCGAACGCGCGATCGAGCAAGAACTGGTGCCGATGGCGAGTGAATTCGGCCTCGGCATCACGCCCTGGTCGCCGCTGAAGAGCGGCGTGCTCAGCGGCAAGTACACCCGCGCCAACAGCGGTACGCACAATGCCGATCGCGGAGCGATGGTCGATGCCTTCCTCAACGACAAGACTTACGCGCTGATCGACGAATTGGAGGCCATCGCCGGAGCGCATCAGACCAACGTCGCCAGCGTGGCGCTGGCCTGGGTTCACGCACAATCCGGGGTCTCATCGGTCATCATCGGCGCGCGCCGGCTTTCGCAGCTCGACGAGAACATCCGGGCCGTCGATGTGAATCTCACCGCCGACGAACTGGACCGGCTCGATGCGCTCACCAAACCCAGGCTCGGATTCCCGAACAACATGCTGGAAATGGCACCGGGCATTCTCAACGGCGGGACGACCGTCAACGGAGTGCCGGCCCCGACTTCGGAGTATGTGATGCCGAAAGGTGCTCAGCCGTACTGAGATTGACGGTCAGCCGAGGCGTCCTGCAACCCTTCGATGGCGATCGTTCCTCATCGTCGGGTACCGGCAGCTGGTTACGCGATTTGCCGGTGCGGCCACCGGCGCTGACTTACAGTCGAGTGCATGGCGGCTGCCAGCAAACAGATAGCGGACGAGTTGTCGGGTCCGACTGAAGTCGAGTTCCTCTCCGCCGGCACGCGTTGCGTGGGCTGGCTATATCGCCCGAGCGGTACCGAAGCCGCTGTTCCCTGTGTGGTGATGGCCCACGGCTTTGGGCTCACTTACGCCGACGGCCTGTGCCGTTACGCCGAGGCACTGGCAACTGCCGGCGTCGCCGTGCTCGCCTATGACCACCGTTACCTCGGTGCGTCGGAAGGTGAACCGCGCCAGCGGGTTCGCATATCTGAGCAGCTCGAGGACCGCTTGTCAGCGATCGCTTTTGTCCGCGGTCTCGACGGAATCGACCCCGACAACGTGATCGTCTGGGGCTACTCACTCAGCGGCGGGACCGCCATCGAGGCCGTTGCTGCGGACAAGCGAATAGCGGGTGCGATCCTGCTCTGCCCGTTCGCCGACGGCCGTTGGCGGTGTAATCGCAGCGCGAGAACGCAACCACGCAACACATTGTGGACGATGGGGCAGGCGATCAGGGACGCGACGATCCCAGTGTCCGCGGAGCCCGGCAGCCGGGGTGGGCTGACTTTTCCCGGTGAGTACGCCGGATTCACCAAAGCCGTCGGCCCCGGTTGGCGCAATGAAGTGCACGCCGGCATGGCCCTAACCTTGGCCTTCTGGCGACCCGTTACTCAGGCACGAAAGCTCAACTGTCCGATCCTGCTTCAGTCTGGTCAGCGCGACCTATCGGTATCCGCCAAGGCAATCAACCAGCTCGCGCAACGGGCGCCGCATGCAGTGCTCAAGCGCTACGATATCGACCACTTTCAGCCGTTCTGCGGCGACCACCACGCACAGATCGCCGCGGACCAGGTGGCGTGGTTGAAGTCGTTGCAAAAAGCCGTTCGATGATGCCTGAAGGCTTTCAGCCGTACTGAGATTGACGGCCCTATTCGCCCGAGTGCATCTTGAGCGCGCCCTCGACGTTGGCCTTCTTGTCCTCGCCGGCACCCTTCGCCGCGGCCTTCTTCCGCTTCGCCACGACGCTGTCGACCGCGCCGTTGAGCGCTGAACCCAGGGGAAAGCCAAGATAGTGGGTGAGGAAGACCGCCATCTCCTTGAGTTCGGTCTCGGTGAGTTCCTCGTTGAGTAGCGCCGCGTTGATCTGGATCTCGGCCAAGTCGCGTTTGCCGACTGCGGTCACCGCGGTCAGCGTCATGATGCGCTTGTCGCGCATAGACAATCCCGGTCGGCTCCAGATCGTGCCGAACAGGTGATCGACCGTCAGATCGAAATACGGGTCGCCCTCGATGTTGGGCATCTCCCAGCCGTATACCTCGTTCATCTTCGCGAGGCCCTTGCTCCGCAACTCGTCCATCACGCCTCTTTCTCTGTGTGCGGCAACCCGAGTCCCGCTGCCAACCGCTGGTAGGCCAGCTGGGCGAGCGGCAGATCGACCGAGACGGACTCACCCAACGCCAACGCCAGGCTCAGATCCTTCTCGCCCAGCTCGCGGGCGTGCAGGAATGATTGGTACAGGAAGTTGTCCGGGTCCAGGTCATTCATGTTGTCGCGCACCATGATCGCCCCCGGGCCGCTCGTGAGGGCGTCAGTGTGACGCACCACCCGTCCGAGCGCCTGCAGATCCAGCCCGGCCGCCTCGGCGAGTTTCATGGCCTCGCATGCCGCAGCGTAGGAGGTGAACGTCAACATGTTGCGGGCCAACTTCATTCGGGTGCCCGCGCCCGGCTCGCCAGCGTGGATGACGACCGCCGCCCAGTGTTTGAACGCCGGCTTGATCCGCTCGTAGACCTCGCGGTCGGCGCCCACCATGGTCGCGAGCTCGCCTTTCGCGGCAGCGGCCGCGCCGCCACTGACGGGCGCGTCGACGATGTGTATGCCCTGCTGTTTGAGTTCGCCGGCAAGTTCGGCTGCCGTCGTGTCGCTGATGGTCGAGTGGATCGCGATGACCGTTGAGGGCTTGACGTGTGGCGCCAGCTCACCGACCACCTCACGCACCTGCACGTCGTCGAGCACGGTGATGTGGATGATGTCCGCGGCGGCCACATCGGCGATGCTGTCGGCCAGGCTGGCGCCCTTCTCGGCCAGCGGCGTCATAGCCTCGGCGCGGATGTCGTAAACGGTTACACCACCCGGCCATTCGGTCATCTTGGTGGCCATCGGGGCACCCATGTTGCCCAGGCCGATGTAGCCGAGCGTCGGACTGTCGCTCATGACCGAATAACCTGCCCGCCGTCGACATTGAAGATCTGTCCGGTGATCCAGGACGCCTCATCGGACAACAGGAACAAACACATGCCAACCAGATCCTCTGGTGTACCCATCCGGGAGAGTGGGAGCCCCTTGACGATGTCCTGAACGATCTCCTGCGGCGTGGTGGTCCGGTTGGCCTCGGTGTCGATGGGCCCGGGTGCTATCGCATTGATCCGGATGTTCTGACCGCCCAACTCGGTGGCCAGCTGCTGGGTGAGGCCGTTGACGCCGACTTTGGCCAGGCCGTAGAAGTTCGAGTACAGCCACGCCGCAGTGGATGACTGGTTGACGATCGCACCACCGCCGCGCTTGGCCATCTTCTTGTACACCGCGCGGGTACACCACAGTGCGCCGTCAAGATTGACGCTCATGAACTTCTTGTAGTACTCGGGGTCGACGGTGAGCAGGAAGTCGAGCTTCATGCCACCGAAGATCGCGGCGTTGTTCACCAGGTAGTCGATGCCGCCGAACTCGGACAGCGTGCGGTCGGCCATTTCCTTGGCCGACGCGGGGTCGGAGACGTCGACCGGAATGCTGATCGCGGTTCCGCCGTCGGCGACGATTTGCTTGGCCACCCCCTGCGCCGCTTCGGCATTGATGTCGGCGACGACGACCGCCGCACCCTCCCGCGCCAGCGCCTCGGCGTAGGCCTGGCCGATGCCGCCGCCGGACCCCGTGACGATGGCGACCTTGTTGTCAAACCGCATGTTTTCCTCTCGAGGACGTGACTAGACCGCGGTCGCGATGGTTTTGATTTCCAGGTATTCCTCGAAACCGGCCAGACCCATCTCGCGCCCGTTGCCGGACTGCTTGTACCCGCCGAAGGGCGCGTCCGCGGAATACCAGACGCCACCGTTGACGTTGACGGTGCCCACTCGCATTCCCGCCGCGAACTTGGCGGCTCGCTCCGGATCAGCACTGAACACGGTGCCCGACAACCCATATGGCGAATCGTTGGCGATACGAAGGGCGTCGGCGTCCCCGTCGTGGGCGATCACGGTGAGCACCGGCCCGAAGATCTCCTCGCGGGCGGGTCTGGCGTCGTTGTCCAGTCCGGCGATCACGGTGGGCTCGATGAAGAACCCGGTGTCCCGGTCGGCCGTTCGGCCGCCGCCGCAGGCGAACGTTCCGCCCTCCGCAATCGCCAGGTCGAGGTAGCTCTGCACCCGGTCGCGCTGCCGCGCCGAAATGACTGGCCCGCACACGGTTCCGGGCTTGTTGGGGTCGCCCGGCTTGATCGAGCCCATGGTGCCTGCGGCGATCGCGACGGCCTCGTCGTATTTGGACCGCGGCACGACGAGCCGGGTGGTGATCGCGCAACCTTGCCCGGCGTGCATGGACGCGGTAAAGGCCGATACCGAGCACGCGCCGTTCAGATCCGCGTCGTCGAGCACGACGAAGGCTGACTTGCCGCCGAGTTCCAGGAACACCTTCTTGAGCGTTACGGCCGCGTCGCTCATCACGCTGCGGCCGGTGGCCGTCGAGCCGGTGAACGAAACCATGTCCACCCGAGGGTCTTTGGCCAGCAACGCC
>NZ_DATNJW010000705.1:0-2816 GCF_035603715.1 Mycobacterium sp.
AGACGCACCGCAAACGTGCGACGACGCTGACGGAACTCGCCGAAGCGGCCGCGTTCGTGGCGTCGGATCGGGCCGCTGCGCTGACCGGTACCGTCGTCAATCTGACCGGCGGAGTCATCGTCGACTAAACGGATGATTCTCGCGGGCGCATTCGATACGCGTCATCACTGGCGGCGCAGCAGGGATCGCCGGGATCGTGGTTTTCTTGATCCGGAACTGTTTTGGGTGTTTGGTCTGCCGCCGACACGCTGATCTGCTTTGCGGTCAATCAGCCAGCGCGACCCGCCGCATCTGTTTAGCTCTAGGGCGGGGGACGACCACGATCGGTGACCGCACAAAAGGAGCCAGTGATGTCTCTCTCGAAGTTCATGTCGCGTCGGGTCGTAGTCGGCGCTGTTGGTGCCGGGGTGATTGCCGGCACATTGGTGTCCAGCGGCACAGGAATTGCCGCGGCTGACCCGACGCCCCGGCCACCAAACTGCTCAGCCGCAGACGTGGCCGGCGTTGCCGCCAGTGTCGCGACGTCGCTAACCACCTACCTATTCACCCACCCGGACGTGAATGGGTTCTACACCGGACTTCAGGATCAGCCCAAGGATCAGATCGGGGGCCAGGTACAGAATTACTTCAGCAACAATCCGCAGGAGGAAGCCGAGCTCGAAGGCATCCGCCAGCCGCTGACCGACATCCGGGAACGTTGCAATTGGACTCCGCTACTCGGGCAGGGCACCGCATGAACCCGAAGCACGTGCGGGCCTGGATCGCCGCAGGGATTGCAATGTTGGCCGTCACCTCGAATGCCGTTGTGACCACTGATGTGGCCAACGCCGACGTGTGCGCAGGCGTCGGCAGGCGTATCTCGGTGAGCGGATGCACCAACCTCGCGGACGTCCCGCCGCCGAGCGACTACGCGCCGCTCCCGCAGGATTTCCCGCCGCCTCCCCCACCACCGAATGTGAACGTGTGTGTCGGCGTCGGCCGGCGCATCCACGTCAGCGGCTGCACATAAATCCGATCCGCATCTGACGGATCGACATCCTCACAAAGGCGCGGTGCGATTTCTTCGCACGGCTGCGGGCTGTCGTAACACGTACGCTCGTCTACTAACGGGGGTGACCGCTTTCTCCCCATTTCGTCGTACAGCCAAGGCCGCCGCTGTGCCGAGGCGGAGCTGATCGACACCGTAGACGTTGTGAAGGATGGGTAATGAGGGTTCCAGGTGTAACCGCCTTGGTCGGGGGGGTCGCCGGCGGAGCAGTGCAAATGTTGCAAGCCGGGGTACACGGCGTGACGACGGCCGCAGATGCGATGCAGACGCTCACCGAACCGGTGCTCGATTCCGTGAGCCAGTCGACGACACGCCTGCTAGGGATCACGCGGCCGACCACCGGCAACCGGGACGGCGCCTCGGCGACCGTGCGCTGGCAGAGCGGGCAACGAGTACACCTGGACCTAGACCCGCTGCTGCCGTTCCCGCGCTGGCACGAGCACGCAGCCGTGGTCGAAGATCCGGTCCGCGAAATCGCCGGCGTGGCCAGCGCCCACGTCGAAGGGGCTTTGGGCCGACTGGTGGTCGAGATCGACGACGGTGTCGACGCCGACGACGTCCTGGAGACCGTGCGCGATGTGGTGAACTCCGCCGCCGCCGACCTGGCCGCCGCGGGACGAGAGCCGCAGATCCGGACCGCGCCGTTCGCCGATCCGGGTAACCCGTTGGCGGTCTTGGTGCCGCTCACCGCGGCCGCCTTCGACGCCGTCGCGATCGGCGCCGCGGTCACCGGTTGGGTGATCAGGCTGCCCGCGGCGCCAAAGACCACCCGAGCCGCGGCCGCGCTGCTCAACAACCAGCCGCGAATGATCGGCGTGCTCGAGTCGCGGCTGGGCCGGGTCGGCACTGATCTCGTGCTCAGCGCGTCGACGGCCGCCGCCAACGGATTGACCCAGGCGGTCGGCACGCCGCTGCTGAACTTGGTCGAGCGAGTCCTGCAAGTCTCCGAAGCCGAGGCGCATCGCCGGCGTTGGCGCGACCGGGAGCCGCAGCTGGCCTCTCCTAATAGGCCGCAGGCTCCGGTCGTCCCGGTCATCTCGTCAGCCGGAGTCAAATCGCAAGCGCCCCGGCATAATTGGGCCGCGGCCGCAGCTGGCGAAGCCTCGCACGTCGTGGTCGATGGATCGATCGACGCGGCCATCGACACCGCGAAAGGATCGATGGCCGGACCGGTCGAGGATTACGTCGATCAGGCCGCTAACGGTTCGCTGATCGCGGCCGCGAGCGCACTGGTCGCCGGCGGCGGCCCTGAAGACGCCGCCGGCGCCGTGCTTGCCGGCATACCCAAGGCCGCGCACATGGGCCGGCAGTCCTTCGCCGCGGTGCTGGGCCGCGGACTCGCCGACGACGGGCAGATGATCCTCGACCCAGGCGCGCTGCGCCGGCTGGACCGGGTGAAGGTCGTCGTCATCGACGGCGCCGCGCTGCGCGGCGACCACCGCGCGGTGCTGCACGCCCGCGGCGACGTACCGGGCTGGGACGCCGACCGGGTTTATGAGGTCGCCGACGCGCTGCTGCACGCTGAGGAGCCGCCGGAGCCCGACCCGGACGAGTTACCGGCCAACACCGCGCGACTGCGCTGGCTGCGCGCAGAGGGGCCGTCGGCAACCCCCGCGCAGGGCCTCGAACACGCCGACCTGGTTGTCGACGGCGAAACGGTCGGCCATGTCGAAGTCGGCTGGGAGGTCGACCCCTTCGCGATTCCGCTGCTGCAGATCGCGAACCGCACCGGCGCCCGGGTGGTGCTGCGGCACGTGGCCGGCACGCA
>NZ_DATNJW010000706.1:0-4752 GCF_035603715.1 Mycobacterium sp.
TCCGGCGCAGGAAAGTCCACGCTGGTCAAACTGATCGGGGGCGCGATGCCACGCAGCGCCGGCGTGGTTGCGTTCGACGGCCACGACGTGCACGCCGAGTACGCCTCGATGCGCTCGCGAATCGGGATGGTGCCTCAGGACGACGTCGTGCACCGCCAGCTCACCGTCGAGCAGGCCCTGCATTACGCCGCCGAACTCCGGCTGCCGCCGGACACCTCCGCCGATGATCGACGCCAGGTCGTCGAGCGGGTGCTCGATGAGTTGGAGTTGGCTCCGCACAAGACAACTCGCGTCGACAAGTTGTCCGGCGGTCAGCGTAAGCGCGCATCGGTGGCCATGGAGCTGCTGACCGGCCCGTCGCTGCTGATCCTGGACGAACCGACCTCAGGACTCGACCCCGCGTTGGACCGCCAGGTGATGACGATGCTGCGCCGGCTGGCTGACGCGGGACGCGTGGTTATCGTCGTCACGCATTCGCTCACCTACGTCGGCATGTGCGATCAGATCCTGCTATTGGCCCCAGGCGGCAAGACCGCCTTCGCTGATCCGCCCGCCCAGATCGGTCCGGTGATGGGCAGCACCGACTGGGCCGACATCTTCGCGCGAGTCAGCACGGACCCCGATGCGGCACATCGCGCGTATCTGGCCCGACATCCCGCCGCCGCGCGCAGGCCGTCGCCCACCGCCGGCGCGGCACCGCTGGGACAGCCGCCGCGGACCAGCTCGTGGCGCCAAGTCGTGACGTTGGTGCGCCGCCAAACCCGGCTGATCACCTCCGACCGCGGATACTTCGCGTTCCTGGCGGTGCTGCCGGTCGTCCTTGGCGTGCTGTCGCTGGCGGTGCCCGGCAGCACCGGGCTCGGATCCGCCAACCCGACCGCACCCGAAGAACCCATCGACATCCTGATCCTGCTCAACATCGGCGCGGTGTTCCTGGGTACCGCGCTGACCGTGCGCGATCTGGTCGGCGAGCGGATGATCTTCCAGCGCGAGCGGGCTGTGGGTCTGTCGGCGTCGGCCTACCTGACGGCCAAAGTCGTCGTCTACAGCACCGCGGCGCTGATCGGCACCGCGGTCATGGTCGCCATCATGACGATCGGCAAAGGCGCGCCCGCCCGTGGCGGCGCCCTGCTGGGCGACGGCGTGGCGAACGGCGTCCTGGAGCTGTACCTGGGCCTGGCGCTGACGGCGATCACCTCGGCGATGGTGGGGCTGGCGCTGTCGTCGCTGGCCCGATCCACCGAACAGGTGCTGCCGATGCTCGTGGTGACGATCATGGTCTCGATGGTGTTGGCCGGCGGCCTGATTCCTGTGACGGGACGGCTGGTCCTGGACCAGATGGCGTGGTTCGTGCCGGCCCGTTGGGGCTTCGCCGCCTCAGCGTCGACGGTCGATCTGAACAGCGTCGAAGTCGGGCTGCCCGTCGACCGATTGTGGCGTCATGTGCCCGGCGCATGGCTGCACGACACCAGCATGCTGGTGGCCTTGGCGGCAGTACTAGCGGCCCTGGTTCGGTTCCGGCTGCGGCTTGGGAAGCGGGCCCACTGATGCCGGTCTTCGTCCGCAGACTCTTCGGCATCGGCAAGTTGCCCGCCGACGTGCGGGCCGACGTAGCGGCCGAGGGGGTCATCTACCTCGCCGACTATGTCCCGGTCACGCGGCGATTCAGCGGTGCGATCCCCGGCCTGCGATCGGCGCACAGCGTCGCCAGCTATGTCGGGTCGCTGGCGTTCACCTCGCAGCGCGTCCTGGCGACCCTGTCGTCGCTGCCCAAGCTTGCCGGCGAGATCGTCGATGTACGCTGGGACGCAACGCAATCCGGTACGGCGACGGCTGAGATATCGGCGAACGGGCTGCAGGTCGATGTGGACGTCGATGAGATCGACCCGACATTCACCGGGCACCTCTCACTGCACTACAAGCTCGACGTTCCCGCCGACGTCCTGACCGCTTTGCCGCGGCGATCACTGAACTTCGAGATGCCGCCGGAAAATGTGTTGCGGGCGGTCGGCGTCACCTACCGTCCGTAACGTCTCGAGGTCGCGCCCAGGCCGCCGACGTCGCGGACAGATCGGGCCATGGCGGCCGGCGCAGCACCGCCAAGGTGCCGATCGTCGCCGAGATCAAACCGGTAATGATCCCGATCAACGCTATCCGGTTGGTGTCGACGGCCGGCACCCATCGGGCCGTGCCGCCGTAGATCACGAACAACCCCATCGGCGTCGACGTGCCGGCACGGACCTTGGCAACAGGGATCACGGTGCCGCCATCCGCGGTTCGGTAGGGCTCGCCGTACACGCGTCCCCGCGTCCCGTTAGTGGGCAATTGCTCCACTGACTCCGAAATATTCATTGGCCTGATCCTTTTGACCGTGGGTTCTAGACAAGTCTGGCCGACCAAGCTGGTCGACGTGTCGAAGTGAGCATCTTTGGTCCCTTCGACACCCGGGGTTTCTACGATGACGATGTGGGTGATCACGCATTCAGTCCGCCGGAGCGTCACGCGGTCTATCGCGTGATCGCCGAACGTCGTGACATGCGCCGATTCGTGGCCGACAGCAAGGTTCCCGAGGATGTACTGGCCCGCCTGCTGCAGGCCGCCCACGCCGCACCCAATGTCGGCTTGATGCAGCCATGGCGATTCATCCGGATCACCGACGACGAGCTGCGGCGCCGCATTCACGCCCTGGTCGACGAGGAGCGTTTGCAGACCGCGCATGCCCTGGGCGCGCGGGCGCAGGAGTTTCTGGCGCTGAAGGTCGAAGGCATCCTCGAGTGCGCTGAACTGCTTGTGGTCGCACTCTCCGATGGCAGGGACAGTTACGTGTTCGGTCGACGCACCATGCCGCAGATGGATCTGGCATCGGTCTCTTGCGCCATCCAGAATCTCTGGTTGGCGGCACGATCCGAAGGCCTCGGGATGGGATGGGTATCGCTGTTCGATCCGCCGAAGCTGGCATCGCTGCTGTCGATGCCCGCCGACGCCGAACCGGTGGCGATCCTCTGTCTTGGTCCGGTACCGGACTTTCCCGACCGGCCCTCACTGGAGTTGGACGGCTGGGCGCTGGGGCGTCCGCTCGCCGAATTCGTCTCGGAGAACGGCTGGGGACAACCACCCCGGGCGGCAACCTGAGCCTCGCCGGCCTCCGAGCCTGCAGTCCAGGTCCGCGACCCTCCGATCCGGCGGCGGTTACGATGCCGGGGTGCAGCCACCTCCGCCAGGTCTCCCCCAGTGGGGACCCCCACCAGACGATCCCCGGGACCACGGCGGGCCTGGCTTCGGCGGCCAACCTGGCCCGGAGAGCTACGGTCAGCAACCGCCTCCACCCGGATACGGCCCGCCCCCTGGATCCGGATTCCCACCGCCGGCCGAATACAGCCAACAACCCGGCTACCGCCCGCCGTGGGGTGGTTACGGCGCTCCCGCTCCCGCCCCGACTTCGCAGCAGACGGTCAGCTGGGTCGGCCTTGCGGCCATCGGGCTACTGGGGTTGCTCGGCGCCATCCTCACGCTGACGCTGTGGATCAACCTGAACAGCGCCGTCAGCCGCGCAGCGGACGTGTGTAATCGGTTCGGTGGCGAGTACTCGAGCATGTGTCGCGAACAGATCAAAAATATGGTTCCGTCTGTTCCGGTGGCCCTCGTGGTATGCCTGTTTTTGATCATCGCGGCGTGCCTTGCGGTAACGGCCGGCGCGGTGATGCTCTTCGTCAAGAGGCCGATGGGCCAGTTCCTGATCCTCGGCGGCGGCATCGTCACGCTGATCTTGTCGATCGGTTGCGAGGCTCGTTACGGCGCCACCAGCCGGGTCACCTACGACCTGATCGCAGGCCTGGTGGTCGCGGTGATCGGAGGCCTCATGTTCGTCCCGGCTTTCCGGGTGGTCTTGGGGTTGCCGCCGAGACTGACCGATGCCCACCGGCCAGGCGGGTTTCCGGGCGGCGGGCAATGGCCGCCCGGTCCACCGCCGCCACCTCAGCACGGCCCGCCCGGGCCACCGCAACACTGGTGAGTTGCTGACAGCTGACCTGGGCGGACACGCCCCGGTACGCATGCCGACGTGTCGCAGCCGATAACGTCGATGGAGTCCCCCAATCTCAGGAGGTGGCGGCGATCGGCGGCGCAGACGCAGACGCAGACGCGACACACCCGCGGCGCGACAATGTGCTGTTCGTGCATTGGCACGATCTGGGCCGGTATCTCGGGGTGTACGGTCACGCCGACGTGTCGAGCCCGCGGCTGGATCAGTTGGCCGCCGAGGGAATCTTGTTCACCAGAGCACACGCCACCGCACCGCTGTGTTCGCCGTCGCGGGGATCGCTGTTCACCGGCCGCTACCCGCAGAGCAACGGTTTGGTCGGGCTCGCCCACCACGGTTGGGAGTACCGCCCGGGCGTCCGTACGCTGCCGCAGATCCTGTCCGAATCTGGCTGGTATACCGCTCTATTCGGTATGCAGCACGAAACGTCACACCCGTCGCGGCTGGGCTTCGACGAATTCGACGTGTCCAACTCCTACTGCGAGTACGTCGTCGAACAGGCGCAGCAATGGCTGCGTGACCATGACACCGGCAAACCGTTCCTGCTGACCGCCGGTTTCTTCGAAACGCATCGCCCCTATCCACGCGATCGCTACGAACCCGCCGACGCCGCGGTCGTCGATACGCCCGACTATCTACCCGATACCCTTGAGGTACGCCAAGATCTGGCCGAGTTCTACGGATCGATCACGACCGCCGACGCCGCGGTGGGC
>NZ_DATNJW010000707.1:0-8869 GCF_035603715.1 Mycobacterium sp.
TCTACTACGACTTCGACGTCGCCGACCCGTTCACGCCCGAAGACCTGGACAAGCTGGAAAAGCGGATGCGCCAGATCGTCAAAGAGGGGCAGCTGTTCGACCGGCGCGTCTACGAGTCGAAGGATCAGGCCCGCGGCGAGCTGGCCGGCGAGCCCTACAAACTCGAGCTCGTCGACGACAAATCGGGCGATCCCGACGTCATGGAGGTCGGCGGCGACGAGCTGACCGCCTATGACAACCTGAATCCCCGCACCCGCGAACGGGTTTGGGGTGACCTGTGCCGCGGCCCGCACATCCCCACCACCAAACACATCCCGGCCTTCAAGCTCACTCGCAGCTCGGCCGCCTACTGGCGCGGCGACCAGAGCAACGCCAGCCTGCAGCGCATCTACGGGACCGCGTGGGAATCGCAGGAGGCGCTGGACCGTCACCTGGAGTTGCTCGAAGAAGCTCAGCGCCGCGATCACCGCAAGCTCGGCGTCGAGCTGGACCTGTTCAGCTTTCCCGACGAAATCGGTTCGGGCCTTGCGGTTTTCCACCCCAAGGGTGGTGTTGTGCGCACCGAACTGGAGGACTATTCGCGGCGCAAGCACGCAGAGGCCGGATACCAGTTCGTCAACACCCCGCATATCACCAAGGAGCAGCTCTACATCACCTCGGGCCACCTCGAGTGGTACGCCGAGGGCATGTTCCCGCCGATGCACATGGACGCGGAGTTCAACGAGGACGGCACCGTCCGCAAGCCGGGGCAGGACTACTACCTCAAGCCGATGAACTGCCCGATGCATCACCTGATCTACCGGTCCCGGGGTCGTTCCTACCGTGAACTTCCGTTGCGGCTGTTCGAGTTCGGCACCGTCTACCGCTACGAGAAGTCCGGCGTGGTGCACGGCCTGACCCGAGTGCGCGGCATGACGCAAGACGACGCGCACATCTACTGCACCCGCGAGCAAATGCGCGACAAACTGGCGTCGCTGTTGCACTTCGTGCTGGATTTGCTGGCTGACTATGGCCTCAACGACTTCTACCTCGAGTTGTCCACCAAGGATCCGGAGAAGTACGTCGGCTCCGACGAGGTGTGGGACGACGCGACCGCGATCCTGAGCGAGGTCGCCGAAAGCTCGGGCCTGCATCTGGTTCCCGACCCCGGCGGCGCGGCGTTCTACGGCCCGAAAATCTCGGTGCAGGTCAAGGATGCACTGGGCCGCAGCTGGCAGATGTCGACCATTCAGCTCGACTTCAACATGCCCGATCGGTTCGAGCTGGAGTACACCGCCGCCGACGGTTCGCGGCAGCGGCCGGTGCTGATCCACCGCGCGCTGTTCGGTTCGATCGAACGCTTCTTCGGCATCCTCACCGAGCACTATGCGGGTGCGTTCCCGGCCTGGCTGGCTCCGGTGCAGGTGGTCGGTATTCCGGTGGCCGATGGCCATGTGTCGTATCTGGAAGACGTTGCTGCTCAACTGAAGTCGCACGGTATCCGGGTTGAGGTGGACGCCAGCGATGACCGGATGGCTAAGAAGATCGTCAACCACACCAACCAGCGAGTGCCGTTCATGCTGCTGGCCGGCGACCGCGACGTCGAGGCCGGCGCGGTCAGTTTCCGGTTCGGTGATCGCACGCAGATCAACGGGGTTCCTCGCGACGAGGCGGTCACCGTCATCAAGCAATGGATCGCCGACCGTGAAAATAGCGTTCCCACTGCCGATTTAGTCAAGGTGAGCACTCGTGGCTGAGGACGACTCGATCGTCGACAGGGGTGTCGGTGAGGTCGACCATCTGCAGCGGTTGTGGACGCCCTACCGAATGAGCTACTTGGCCGACGGGCCGCTGAAGCAGTCCAACAACGATCGGGCCGAGCCGTTCACCGACATCCCGCAGCTGTCCGACGAAGACGGTCTGGTCGTGGCCCGCGGCGAACTGGTCTACGCCGTTCTCAACCTCTACCCGTACAACCCGGGGCATTTGATGGTGGTGCCATACCGCCGGCTTTCTGAGCTCGAGGACCTCACCGAGCCGGAAAGCAGCGAGCTGATGGCGTTCATCCAGAAGGCGATTCGCGTGATCAAGAACGTGTCGCGCCCGCACGGTTTCAACGTCGGGGTCAACCTGGGTCAGTCGGCGGGCGGCTCGCTGGCCGAGCACCTGCACGTGCACGTGGTGCCGCGATGGGGTGGTGACGCCAACTTCATCACGATCATCGGCGATTCCAAGGTGATCCCGCAGCTGCTGCGCGACACCCGCCGGCTGTTGGCCACCGAGTGGACCCGGCAATCATGAGTGGGCAGTCGTGAGCAAGCTGTTGTCCCGCGAGGGAGTAGCCCGAGTCACCAACCCGGTGGCGAGGGCGTTTCTGCATGCCGGTTTCACCGCCGACGGGGTCACCATCATCGCCACCGCCGCGGCGGTGCTGGCGGCCTTGACGCTGTTTCCCATCGGCCAGCTGTTCGCCGGCACCCTGGTGATCTGGTTTTTCGTGATGTTCGACTTGGTCGACGGCGCGATGGCGCGAGAAAGCGGCGGTGGCACCAGGTTTGGCGCCGTGCTGGACGCCACCTGCGACCGGATCAGCGACGGCGCGGTGTTCTGCGGGCTGGCGTGGTGGGCGGCGTTCGGCCTGGGTAGCCGGCCGCTGATGGTGGCGACGTTGATCTGCCTGGTCACCTCGCAGGTGATCTCCTACACCAAGGCCCGCGCCGAAGCCAGTGGGCTGCGCGGCGACGGCGGCTTGATCGAGCGACCGGAACGGCTGATCATCGTGCTTGTCGGTGCGGGACTGTCAGACCTGCCGATATTTCCGCTGCCGTGGGCGCTCCCGGTGGCCATGTGGTTGCTGGCTGCGGCCAGCATGATCACCTGTGCTCAGCGGTTACACACCGTGCGGCACTCGACCGGCGCGACTGATCGTCTGCCGCCGCCGGGGAAGCCAGGCCAGGCCAACCCCGGGAGGGGCGCGCCGTGATCGTGCCGGCCGGCCTGAAACTGCCTGGACTGAAACCCTTTGGTATGGGCAATCTTTCGCTGGGCAGTCGGATGACCGACTGGGGTTATGCGGCTGGCTGGCTGACCGTGCGCGCCATGCCGGAATTCGCCGCGCGCAACGTATTCGACGCTGGAGCGCTGTACGCGTCGCGCAGCGGGGGACCGGATCAGCTGCGCAAGAATCTCGCACGCGTGATCGGCGTTGCGCCCAAAGACGTGCCGGGCAGCCTGATGCGAGCGTCGCTGGCGTCCTATGCCCGCTACTGGCGCGAGGCGTTCCGGTTGCCGGCGATGGATCACCGCGCGATCGGCCGGCAGCTCGCCGAAACGGTGACGGGTCAAGAGCACGTCGATGCGGCGCTGGCCGACGGCCGCGGCGCCGTGATGGCGTTGCCGCACAGCGGAAACTGGGATATGGCCGGGGTGTGGTTCGTCCAGCAGTACGGCAGATTCACCACCGTCGCCGAACGGCTCAAACCCGAGTCGCTGTACCGGCGGTTCATCGACTACCGGGAAAGCCTGGGATTCGAGGTGATTCCACTGTCCGGTGGTGAGCAACCACCGTTCCCGTTGCTCAGCCAGCGGCTCGTGGACAACAAGCTCGTGTGTCTGATGGCCGAACGGGACCTCAGCCGTACCGGCGTCCAAGTCGACTTTTTCGGCGAGCCGACCAGAATGCCGGCGGGACCGGCGAAGCTGGCGATCACCACCGGAGCGGCGCTGCTGCCCGTGCATTGCTGGTATGAGCGCGATGCCTGCCGTGTCGAGTTCTACGCGCCGATGGACTGCAGCAGCGGTGATGTCGGTGTCGTCACTCAGGCGCTGGCCGACATTTTCGCCCGCAACATCGCCCAGCATCCCGCCGACTGGCACATGCTCCAGCCGCAGTGGCTGGCGGATCTGTCCGACGAGCGACGGGCTCGATTGGCGGAGACCTGATGCGGATCGGGATGGTGTGTCCGTACTCGTTCGACGTGCCCGGGGGCGTGCAGTCGCATGTGTTGCAGCTTGCCGAGGCAATGCTGGAACGCGGTCAGGACGTCAGCGTCCTGGCGCCGTCGTCGCCCGATGTCAAACTGCCCGAGTTCGTCGTCTCGGCCGGCCGGGCCGTGCCGATTCCCTACAACGGTTCAGTGGCCCGCTTGCAAATCAGCCCGAGCGTGCACGGCAAGGTCAGGCGCTGGCTGACCGAGGGCGACTTCGACGTGCTGCATCTGCATGAACCGAACGCGCCGAGCCTGTCGATGTGGGCGCTGCGGATCGCCGAGGGGCCCATCGTGGCCACCTTCCACACCTCGACCACCAAATCGCTGACGCTGTCGGTAGTTCAGGGCCTGCTGCGGCCCATGCAGGAGAAAATCGTCGGCCGCATCGCGGTGTCCGACTTGGCCCGACGCTGGCAGATGGAGGCGCTGGGATCGGACGCGGTCGAGATTCCCAACGGCGTCGACGTCGCCGCGATCGCCTCGGCGCCGTTGCTCGAGGGGTATCCGCGGCCCGCCAAGACGGTGTTGTTCCTGGGCCGCTACGACGAGCCGCGCAAGGGGATGGCCGTGCTGATCGATGCGCTGCCCAGTCTGGTCGAGCGGTTTCCGGGGCTGCAGGTGCTGATCGTCGGCCGCGGCAGCGAAGACGAACTGCGGGCCAAGGTCGGCGGTCTGGCCGGTCACTTGCGTTTCCTCGGTCTGGTCGACGACGCTGCCAAGGCGTCGGCGCTGCGCAGCGCCGATGTCTACTGCGCACCGCATCTCGGCGGGGAAAGCTTCGGCATCGTGCTCGTCGAGGCGATGGCCGCCGGTACTCCGGTGGTGGCCAGCGACCTGCACGCCTTCCGGCGCGTGCTGCGCGATGGCAAAGCCGGGCGGCTGGTGGCGGTCGATGACAGTGCCGCGCTGGCCGAGGGCCTGATCGCGGTGCTGGAGAATGATGCGCTGGCCGAGCGCTACGCCGCGGCCGGCGAAGAAGCGGTGCGCCGTTACGACTGGCCGGTGGTGGCCAGTCAGATCATGCGGGTCTACGAGACGGTCGCCGTCAGCGGGAACAAAGTGCAGGTGGCGAGCTGATGTCCTGGACGCTTCCGCTCGTCGTCGCCGTGGTCCTGCTGCTGCTGGTGCTGCTCGGATTCGGGGCCTGGGGGTATCGCACGGCCAATCGGCTGGACCGCTTGCACGTGCGCTACGACCTGTCCTGGCAGGCACTGGACGCCGCGCTGGCCCGCCGGGCGGTGGTGGCGCGCGCGGTCGCGGCGAACGCGTTCGGTGGTCCGGCTGATGCCGAGGCCCGGCAGCTGGTCGCGCGGGCCGACGCGGCAGAGGCTGCTCCACGGCGGGCCCGTGAAGCGTGTGAGAACGAGTTGTCAGCCGCGCTGGCGTTGGTCGATCCTGCTGCCGGGCCCGCGGGCCTGATCGCGGAGCTGGCCGACGCCGAAGCCCGGGTGGTGCTGGCCCGCCGATTCCACAACGACGCGGTCCGCGACACGCTCGCGCTGCGCGAGAGGCGGCTGGTCCGGTGGTTCCGGTTGGCTGGAACAGCGGCGCTGCCAACCTATTTCGAGATCGCCGAACAAGCGCAGGCGTTACGCCACGCCGATCATCCCGCAGCCGGGCGGCGCACGTCGGCGCGGGTGGTGTTGCTCGACGAGACCGGCGCGGTGTTGCTGCTGTGCGGGTCGGACCCCGCAGCAATCGATGCACCGCGGTGGTGGTTCACCGTGGGCGGTGAGGTCGGCGAGGGGGAGTCCTTGGCGCAGGCCGCGGTTCGTGAATTGGCCGAGGAGACGGGCTTGCGGGTCGACCCCGCCGGCATGGTCGGCCCGATGTGGCGGCGCGACGCGGTGTTCGACTTCAACGGCGCGGCGATCGACAGCGAGGAATTCTTCTTCGTCTACCGCACCGAGCGCTTCGAGCCGTCCACCGTGGGCCGCACCGAGCTGGAAAACCGCTACATCCACGGGCACCGCTGGTGTCACGCTGCCGACATCGCCGAGCTGGCCGACGCCGGCGAGACGGTGTATCCGCTGCAGCTCTCCGAGCTGCTGACCCAGGCAGTCGCCTTGGCCGGCTCGCCGGATCGGCCCCGTCAGCTGCAGTCCATTCGCTGAGCGGCGCCTCGCGTGTCGGTGTGTGGTTGACATCACACTGATGGCCCATTGCTTTGAGTAGACCTGTCTGTCTAATCTCTACACTAGACAGACAGGTCTACTCAACCTATCAGGAGGGTCATCATGACCGAGACAACCACTCAGGAACGCGTCGCGCTGGTAACCGGAGCCACCTCGGGCATCGGCAAGGCGGTCGCGTTGACGCTCGCTGACCAGGGTTACGAGGTCATCGTGCACGGCCGTGACATCGTCCGCGGCGCCGAGACCGTCAAGGCCATCGAGGCTCGCGGTGGGCGGGCCCGCTTCGTGGCCGCCGATCTGTCCGAATCGGGCGCCGCTGCCGCCCTGGCCGCGGCGGCGGGCCCGGTCGACGTGTTGATCAACAACGCCGGATTCGCCTGGTTCGGTCCGACCGACCAACTGGACGAGGCCACCTTCGACGCGATGTTCGCCGCGAACGTCCGCAGCGCCTACCAATTGGTCGCCGCGTTGGCGCCAGGGATGGCGGAGCGCGGCCATGGCAGCATCGTGAGCGTGGACAGCATGGCCGGCCACGTCGGGCTGTCGGGTTCTGCAGCCTACGGCGCCAGCAAAGCGGCGTTGACGACGATGAGCAGGTCGTGGGCCGCCGAGTACAGCCCGTCCGGCGTGCGGGTCAACACCGTCGCTCCCGGACCGGTGTACACCAGCGCCGCGGACGAGGCGTTTTTCAACGCATTGGGTGCCACCACCTTGCTCGGGCGGGTGGCCCAGCCGAAAGAAGTAGCAGACGTGATCGCTTTCCTGGCATCCGACGAGGCGAGTTACATCACCGGCGCGGTGATTCCCGTCGATGGCGGACGCACCGCGATCTGAAAGGACGCAACCATGACTGACACCTACGTACCCAGCGCAAGTGATCAGGTCAGCGAGCAAGTTGCTGCCTACGAGGCGAGCAATGGCACCGAGGGCGGCACGCTGGAGGGGCGCCCGGTGGTCATCTTGACGACTACCGGCGCCCGCACCGGCGCCATCCGAAAGAATCCGATCATGCGTATTCCGCACGGCGACAACTACATTGCGGTGGCATCGTATGCGGGTGCGGCCACCGACCCCGCGTGGTATCGCAACCTCACCGCCCATCCAGACCTGTGGTTGCAGGACGGGGCGGTGAAGGGCCGATTTCGGGCCCGCGAGGTCTTCGGGGACGAGAAAACCCACGCGTGGGCCGTGGCCGAACAGTTCTGGCCGCACTTCCCCGAATACCGGGCCAAGGCCGGCGCCCGGGAGATTCCCGTCCTGATGCTGGAGCCGGTCGAGGACGAGCGCGCATGAAGACCGATACGAAGCAGTCCGCCCGTGAGCGACTGCTGGCGGCGGCCGACGAGCTCTTCTACGCCGATGGGGTGCAGAGCGTCGGGATAGACCGGGTGATCGAGCATGCCGGAGTAGCCAAGGCCTCGCTGTACAACACGTTCGGGAGTAAGGAGAACCTGGTCCAGGCATACCTCGAGGGCCGCCACCAGGCGACGATGGACCTCTTGCGGCGCGCCATCGACCGGCAGAGCGACCCGAGGCAACGGTTGTTGGCGGTGTTCGACGCCCAGGCCGAGTTGTTCGCCGACCCGGGTTTCCGGGGCTGCGCGTTCACCACGGCAAGCGCCGAAGCGCCCGACGGAGGCCTGATCCAGCAGGCCACCGAGCAATACCGTGTGGACGTCCGTGACCTGCTGACCGATCTGGCTCGCGAGGCCGGCGCATCCGAACCCGCTGCGTTGGGGCGGCAACTCCAGTTCCTCTACGACGGAGCCGGGCTGGCCGCCCAGATGGATCGCGATCCGGACTCCGCCGCCGCGGCGAAAGCCGCTGCAACGGTGCTTCTCGACGCCGCCACCCGCTGATTTTCCCGGTCGGCCTCCGGAGAGAAATTGGCTGGTGGTCGACCACTAGACTGGTGGGCGTTATCGGGTCAACGAGACACCAACGATTGAGGTAGCAGTGGATAGCGCGGCGCACAACGGGCGGACGGGAACCGCGCGGGTCAAGCGCGGCATGGCCGAGATGCTCAAGGGCGGCGTGATCATGGACGTCGTCACGCCGGAGCAGGCTCGGATCGCCGAGGGCGCCGGCGCGGTCGCGGTAATGGCGCTGGAGCGCGTACCGGCCGACATCCGCGCACAGGGCGGGGTGTCGCGGATGAGCGACCCCGACATGATCGAGGGCATCATCTCCGCGGTCACCATCCCGGTGATGGCCAAGGCCCGCATCGGTCACTTCGTCGAAGCGCAGATCTTGCAGAGCCTCGGCGTGGACTACATCGACGAGTCCGAGGTGCTGACCCCGGCCGACTACACCCACCACATCGACAAGTGGAAGTTCACCGTGCCGTTCGTCTGCGGCGCCACCAATCTCGGTGAGGCGCTGCGGCGGATCAACGAGGGCGCGGCGATGATCCGCTCCAAAGGCGAGGCCGGCACCGGTGACGTGTCCAACGCGACGACCCACATGCGCGCCATCGGCGGAGAGATCCGTCGGCTCGGCTCGCTGTCCGATGACGAATTGTATGTTGCGGCAAAGGAATTGCAGGCACCCTACGACCTGGTCGTCGAGGTCGCGCGGGCCGGGAAGTTGCCGGTGACGTTGTTCACCGCCGGGGGTATCGCCACTCCGGCCGACGCCGCGATGATGATGCAACTCGGTGCCGAGGGCGTGTTCGTCGGCTCGGGCATCTTCAAATCCGGGGACCCGGCGCAGCGTGCCGCGGCGATCGTCAAAGCCACCACCTTTTACGACGACCCCGATGTGCTG
>NZ_DATNJW010000708.1:0-5632 GCF_035603715.1 Mycobacterium sp.
ACATCGAGGCTGCGATCCGTAACTCAGACCTGGGGGTGAACCCCACCAACGACGGCACGCTGATCCGGGTCGCGGTGCCGCAGCTGACCGAGGAACGCCGTCGCGAGCTGGTCAAGCAGGCCAAAGCCAAGGGCGAGGACGCCAAGGTGTCGGTGCGCAACATCCGCCGCAAGGCGATGGAGGAATTGCACCGGATTCGCAAAGACGGCGAAGCCGGCGAGGACGAGGTCTCGCGGGCCGAGAAGGACCTCGACAAGTCAACCCAGCAATACGTGACTCAGATCGAGGACCTGGTCAAGCACAAGGAAGGCGAATTGCTGGAGGTCTAACGGCCGCTCAGCAGACGACGTCCGTGGCAGAGACTGACACCCCCGCAGACAGCCCGGCAGAGGGCACGGTGGAGCAGCCCCAAAAGGGCCGGCAAAAGAAGTCGCGGGCAGGCCGCAATCTTCCGGCGGCGATCGCCGTGGGTGCCGCGCTCGCGTTTACGATCGTGGCGATCCTGATCTGGGACCGCTACCTCTGGGTTCTGCTGGTCGCTATGGCTATGCCCGTCGCGACTCATGAGGTCGTGCGCCGTCTGCGCGAAGCCGGTTACATCATTCCGGTCATCCCGTTGCTGGTCGGCGGCCAACTGATGATCTGGCTGACCTGGCCCTACCACGCGGCCGGCGCACTGGCCGGTTTCGGCGTGACCGCTGTGGTCTGCATGTTCTGGAGGTTGGCGCTTGGCGCCACCTCCTCGCCGCAGGGATCCGCTGATTCGCCGTCGGGGAATTACCTGCGCGACATGGCTGCCACCGTCTTTCTGGCGGCCTGGGTGCCGCTGTTCGCGTCGTTCAGCGTGCTGCTGGTCTATCCGCCGAATGGTTCTGGCCGGGTGTTCTGCTTGATGATCGGGGTGGTCGCTTCTGACGTCGGCGGTTATGCCGTCGGCGTGCTGTTCGGCAAGCATCCGATGGTCCCGTCGATCAGCCCGAACAAATCGTGGGAGGGGCTGGCGGGATCGCTGTTTTTCGGGATCACTGCGGTGACGTTGACCGCGACCCTGCTGGCCCACAAGCCGGCGTGGATCGGCCTACTGCTCGGCCTGACGATTGTGGCCACCGCGACTCTCGGCGACCTGGTGGAGTCACAAATCAAACGCGACCTGGGGATCAAGGACATGGGTCGCATCCTGCCCGGCCACGGCGGGCTGATGGATCGGCTCGATGGAACGCTGCCGTCGGCGGTGGCCACCTGGACCGTCCTTACCCTGTTGCCCTAAGGTCCGCAGCGGATGAAGCAACAACTGGTCTTCGATGCACCACGCCGCGCGCTGCCACCTCGTCATCTGGCCGACCTCGACGAGGCTGGGCGCGTGGAGGCCGTCACCGCGCTGGGCCTTCCGCCGTTTCGCGCCAAGCAGCTGGCGCATCAGTACTACGGCCGCCTGATCGCCGATCCGCAGCAGATGACCGACCTGCCGGCCGGGGTCCGCGGCCAGGTGACGGAGGCGCTGTTCCCGAAGCTGTTGACGGCCGCCCGCGAGGTCACGTGCGACGAAGGCCAGACCCGCAAGACGGTGTGGCGGGCGGTCGACGGCACCACCTTCGAGTCAGTGCTGATGCGCTACCCACAGCGCAACACGGTGTGCATCTCGTCGCAGGCCGGCTGCGGCATGGCGTGCCCGTTCTGCGCCACCGGGCAGGGTGGTTTGACCCGCAACCTGTCGACCGCGGAGATCCTCGAGCAGGTGCGCGCCGCGGCGGCGGCACTGCGCGACGAGTGGGGCGACCGGTTGTCCAACATCGTTTTCATGGGCATGGGGGAGCCGCTGGCCAACTACGCCAGAGCGTTGGCGGCGGTACGCCGCATCACCGAGAAGCCACCGAACGGATTTGGCATCTCGGCCCGGTCGGTAACGGTGTCGACGGTCGGCCTGGCCCCGGCCATCCGCAAACTCGCTGACGAGGGACTCGGGGTCACGTTGGCGCTGTCATTGCACGCCCCGGACGACGAACTGCGCGACACCCTGGTGCCGGTCAACAATCGGTGGAACGTCGGCGAGGCGCTGGATGCCGCCCACTACTACGCCGAGCAGACCGGTCGGCGGGTGTCGGTGGAATACGCGTTGATCCGCGACGTCAACGACCAACCCTGGCGAGCGGACCTGCTGGGCAAGCGACTGCACCGCGCACTGGGCCCGCTCGTGCACGTGAACCTGATCCCGCTGAACCCGACACCGGGCAGCGACTGGGATGCCAGCCCGAAAGCCGTTGAGCGCGAGTTCGTTCGAAGGGTTCGCGCAGCCGGCGTGACATGCACCGTGCGCGATACCCGGGGGCGCGAGATCGCCGCCGCGTGCGGTCAGCTCGCCGCTGAGTTGCCTACCTGAGCCAGCCGCGCCGACGGCCCCACCAGTCGCGCACCAGTAAAAAGGCGGCCAACAGTGCGAAGCCGATCACCCACAGGTCTTCGACCTTGCCGACATGGTTGCCATCCAGGAAGGCCACCAGCAGAACGATGATCAGCAGCCCGGTGATGTGCCAGCTGCGGTAGTTGATTTTGCTCCAGCCCCAGTTTGCCGACGGCACGTCAGCGACATCGACCCCGCTGGAGCGCTCCACCTCGGTACTGGCCACGGCAAACTCCTCGGGTTGGGATCGGGATGCCTGCACATTCTGGCACATCAGGATTCGTCGGGCGCGCCGGTGGCGCGGCACAATGAAGGGGTGTCCAACCGCCGCCTCAAGACCCTGGTGCTGGGCAGTACCGGGTCCATCGGCACCCAGGCGCTCGAGGTCATCGCCGCCAACCCCGACCGCTTCGAGCTGGTAGGGCTGGCCGCCGGGGGCGGCCATCCGGACCTGCTGGCACAACAGCGCGCCCAGACCGGGGTGACCAACCTCGCCGTCGCGGACGAGCGCGCCGCGCAGGCAATCGGTGACGTCACCTACCACGGACCCGACGCGGCGACCCGGCTGATCGAGAACACCGAGGCCGATGTCGTGCTCAACGCGCTGGTCGGCGCGCTGGGCCTGCAGCCGACGCTGACCGCGCTGGCCTCCGGGGCCCGGCTGGCGCTGGCAAACAAGGAATCGCTGATCGCCGGCGGCCCGCTGGTGCTGGCCGCCGCCAAGCCCGGCCAGATCGTGCCGGTTGACTCCGAACACTCCGCGCTGGCGCAATGCCTGCGCGGCGGAAGCGCGGACGAGGTCGCCAAGCTGGTGCTGACTGCCTCCGGCGGGCCCTTCCGCGGCTGGTCGGCTGCCGACCTCGAACACGTCACACCCGAGCAGGCCGGCGCGCATCCGACCTGGTCGATGGGGCCGATGAACACCTTGAACTCGGCGTCGCTGGTCAACAAGGGGCTTGAGCTCATCGAAGCCCACCTGCTGTTCGGCATTCCGTACGGCCGCATCGACGTCGTCGTGCATCCGCAGTCGATCGTGCACTCGATGGTGACGTTCACCGACGGCTCGACGATCGCGCAGGCCAGCCCGCCGGACATGAAACTGCCCATCGCGCTGGCGCTCGGCTGGCCGGATCGGGTGCCCGCCGTGGCCGCGGCCTGCGACTTCTCCACCGCGTCGACCTGGGAGTTCGAGCCGCTGGACGACCGGGTTTTCCCCGCTGTCGCGCTCGCCCGGCAAGCGGGCGAGACGGGTGGCTGCATGACCGCCGTCTACAACGCCGCCAACGAAGAGGCCGCCGAGGCGTTCCTGGCCGGCCGGATCGGTTTCCCGGCGATCGTGCGAACAATCGCCGATGTCCTGAGCGCCGCCGACCAGTGGGCCGCAGAACCCGCTACCGTGGAAGACGTACTCGACGCGCAGCGCTGGGCCCGTGAATACGCCCGGCAGGCGGTCACACAGGAGGTTCTACCAACTCGATGATGTTCGTTATCGGCATTGTGCTGTTCGCGCTCGCCATCCTGATCTCGGTGGCGCTGCACGAATGCGGCCACATGTGGGTCGCACTGCGCACCGGCATGAAAGTGCGCCGCTACTTCGTCGGCTTCGGCCCGACCCTGTGGTCGACCCGTCGCGGGGAGACCGAATACGGTCTCAAGGCCATCCCGGCCGGAGGCTTCTGCGACATCGCCGGCATGACGTCGGTCGAAGAGCTGCAGCCCGACGAGGACGACCGGGCGATGTACAAGCAGAAGACCTGGAAGCGCGTCGCGGTGTTGTTCGCCGGGCCGGGCATGAACTTCGTCATCGGACTGGTGCTGATCTACGCGATCGCGGTGACCTGGGGGCTGCCGAATCTGCATCCCACCGCGGTCATCGGCCAAACCGCCTGTGCAGCGGCGGAAGTCAAGCAGGGCGACTTCGAAAAGTGCACGGGTGACGGGCCGGCGGCGGCCGCCGGGATCCGGGCCGGCGATGTGGTGCTCAAGGTCGGCGACACCCCCGTGACCGACTTCTCCGACATGGCGGCCGTGGTGCAGAAACTGCATGGCACGGTTCCGGTCGTGATCAAGCGCAACGGCCAGACGATGACCAAATATGTCGACATCACCCAAAAGCAGCGCTGGGTCGGCAACGGCAAGGACGGCGCGAAGCCGGCCAACGTCGGCGTGATGGGCGTCGTCGGCACCCAGGCCGGACCCACCCACTACAACCCGATCAGCGCGGTGCCGGGCACCTTGACGTTCACCGGCAATCTCACTGTGCTGCTGGGCAAGTCGCTGATCGCGATTCCGACCAAGGTCGGCGCGCTGATCCACGCGATCGGCGGCGGGGAGCGTTCGCTGGACACCCCGATCAGCGTCGTCGGCGCCAGCATCATCGGCGGAGACACCGTGGACCACGGCGTATGGATGGCGTTCTGGCTGTTTCTGGCGCAGCTGAACTTCATCCTCGGCGTCATCAACCTGGTGCCGTTGCTGCCGTTCGACGGCGGCCACATCGCCATCGCGCTGTACGAGAAGCTGCGCAACGTGATTCGGGCGGCCCGTGGCAAAGTCGCTGCGGCGCCGGTGAACTACCTCAAACTGATGCCGGCAACCTACGTAGTCCTGGTTCTGGTGGTCGGTTACATGCTGTTGACGGTGACCGCCGATGTGGTCAACCCGATCCGGCTTTTCCAGTAGGGAGAAGGCAAACAGTGACCACAGGTCTGGGCATGCCGGCGGCCCCGGCGCCCACGCTGGCGCCACGTCGAAAGACGCGACAGCTGATGGTCCGCGACGTAGGTGTCGGTAGTGACAGCCCGATCTCGGTGCAGTCGATGTGCACCACCAAAACCCACGACGTCAACTCGACCTTGCAGCAGATCGCCGAGCTGACTGCGACCGGCTGCGACATCGTCCGAGTGGCCTGCCCGCGCCAGGAGGACGCCGACGCGCTGGCCGCGATCGCCGCGAAGAGCCAGATTCCCGTCATCGCCGACATCCACTTCCAGCCGAAGTACATCTTCGCCGCCATCGACGCCGGGTGCGCCGCGGTGCGGGTAAACCCCGGCAACATCAAGGAATTCGACGGCCGAGTCGGTGAGGTCGCGAAAGCCGCTGGCGCAGCGGGCATTCCGATCCGCATCGGCGTCAACGCCGGGTCGCTGGACAAGCGGTTCATGGAGAAGTACGGCAAGGCGACGCCGGAGGCGCTGGTCGAGTCGGCGCTGTGGGAGGCCTCGCTGTTCGAGG
>NZ_DATNJW010000709.1:0-6555 GCF_035603715.1 Mycobacterium sp.
CAGACCACCGACGGTATCGCCGCGCAGATCATCAAGGACACCACCGCACAGGTGACCAAGGCCGTCGAAGCCCAGGCCCACAACCGGCGCAATGCCGCGATCCGCGATGCCGTTGTGGTGGTGACGGCCCTCATCGCGGCGCTCCTGGTCGTGCTGCTGGTCGCGCGTTCGCTGATCCGGCCGCTGCGAGTGCTCCGCGACAGCGCTCTGAAGGTCGCCCACGAGGATCTCGAGCGCGAGATCACCAGGGTTCGGGCCGGGGACGAATCGCCGCCCGAGCCGCTGCCCGTTCACACCACCGAGGAAGTCGGCCAGGTAGCGCATGCGGTCGACGAATTGCACACGCAGGCGCTGCTTCTGGCCGGCGACGAATCGCGGCTGCGGCTTCTGGTCAACGACATGTTCGAAACCATGTCGCGGCGCAACCGCTCACTTGTCGACCAGCAGCTTTCGCTGATCGACCGGCTCGAGCGCAACGAAGAGGACCCCGAGCGACTCGACAGCCTGTTCCGGCTCGACCACCTCGCAGCCCGGATGCGCCGCAATGGCGCCAACCTGCTGGTGCTGGCCGGTGCGCCGGGTTCTCGGGGAGATCAGCGCGCCGGGGTGCCGCTGTCGTCGGTCATCCACGCGTCCGCCTCCGAGGTCGAGGACTATCGCCGGGTGGAAACGTCGATGGTGCCCGACTGCACGATCGCCGGCGCGGCCTCAGGCGACATCGTCCACGTGATCGCGGAGTTGCTCGACAACGCGTTGCGCTACTCGCCGCCGGCGTCCCCGGTTCGGGTCTCGGCCGGGTTCCGCAGCGACGGGGCGGTTCTGCTGCAGATCGTCGACGTCGGGCTAGGCATGACCGATGGCGACCGCCGCATCGCCAACATGCGTCTGCGCGCCGGGGGAGAGGTCACCCCCGACAGCGCTCGTCACATGGGTCTGTTCGTCGTCGGCCGGTTGGCCGACCGGCACGGGATCCGGGTGCGGCTGCGTGGCTCGTCGATCGAGGAAGCCCGCTCGGGAACCACGGCCGAGGTCTATCTGCCGGCGACGGTGCTGGTGGACACTGACGCGGGCCCGTCGGTGCCGCAGGAGCCGGCAGCGGGAGCGCCGGCCCTTGTGCCGCTGTCCGAACCGCCGGCCGATGTGCCGGACTACGACGACGGCCCAGAGTTCACGTCGCTCACCGACGCCGGCGAGCGCAACGGCTCCGAGTCGACGGAGTCTTCGGTCAGCCTGTTGCCGCGGCGCCGACCGGGAAGCAGTGGCATCACCGGCGAAGCGCCCGTCCCGCACGAGGAGCCCGTCGAGTCGGCTCCGGAACAGCCTGCGGCGCAGCCGGTTTCGAACACATCGTCGTTCTTCGGCTCGCGGGTGCGGTTCAACCGGGAGAACCGGCACCGTCCCAAGGACGAACCGGCCGCCTCGGAACCGGCGGCTGAGGTCGATCTGCCAGAGGTCGACGACGTCTGGACCGCCGAGGCCGCGGCGCCGGCGACTCAGGCACCGCAGGACGATCTGATCTACCAGCGGATGCTCTCGGAATGGCTGGTCGACCCCCGCGAGCTGGCGCACAGCCCGGATCTGGATTGGCAGTCGGTGTGGGATCGCGGCTGGTCAGCCGCAGCCGAAGTCGAGAGCGTCGCCGTGCAGGCGCATACCGAACAGGGTCTACCGGTGCGCGAGCCCGGCGCCCGGCTGGTGCCCGGCGGTGCCGACAGCGAGCAGAACGGAAATGCGCACCACCGCGCCAGCGAGGACAACGGGTTAGCATCGAACGGCGGATTCCAGTCTGGGCGCACCCCCGCACACGAGGCGCCGGTGCGAGACCCCGACGCCGTCCGCACCTCCATCAGCAATCATTTCGGCGGCGTTCGCGCAGGACGATCGCATGCCCGCGACACAGATCTAGGAACCGATCACGAATGACCTCTGCCTTTCCACCCGGAAGGTCCAGCCAACCGCCGCGCCCCGACAACTCGCTGGACTGGCTGGTGGCGAATTTCGCCCGTGAAGTCCCCGGGGTTACGCACGCCATCCTGGTATCCGTCGACGGGTTGCTGGTCGCAGCGAGTGAGCGCTTGCCGAAGGAGCGGGCCGACCAGCTCGCCGCGGTGTCCTCAGGGCTGGCCAGCCTGGCCAACGGCGCCGCGCAACTGTTCGACGGCGGGCAGGTCTTGCAGTCGGTGGTGGAGATGCAGAACGGCTACCTGCTGCTGATGCAGGTCGGTGACGGTTCGCATCTGGCAACGCTGGCCGCGACATCGTGTGACATCGGCCAGATCGGTTACGAGATGGCCGTCCTCGTCGAACGGGTGGGCAACGTCGTGCAATCGACCCGACGCGCACCATTGCATTCGTGAGCCGCCATGGACAAGCGCAAGCCACCCGGATCCGAGCCGTCTGCGGCTGAGGCGAGCCTTGTCCGCCCGTACACCCTGACGGCCGGCCGGACCAAGGCCAGCGTCGACATTCCGTTGGAAGCGCCAGTGCAGACTTTGCAGTCGGCCATGTTTCACCGGTGGCCGCTCAACGACGTCCGAGGCAGAATCGTTCAACTGTGTGTCAAGAGCCCGTCGGTGGCTGAGATATCGGCTCGGCTGAATTTGCCGCTCGGTGTGACGCGTGTGCTGGTCGGCGATCTGGTGACTTCGGGTTACCTTCGAGTGAACCGGACACTGACCGAACGCTCGACCCGCGACGAACGCCGCGAACTGATAGGAAGGACGCTCCGTGGCCTACGAGCGCTTTGATGCGGGCCCACCGCAGCCGAAGTCGCGCGATACCGCGTCCACGAAGATCGTCATCGCCGGTGGATTCGGCGCCGGTAAGACGACATTCGTCGGCGCGGTCTCCGAGATCATGCCGCTGCGGACCGAGGCGATGGTCACCGACGCGTCTGCCGGTGTCGACATGGTGGACGCCACTCCGGACAAGCGGACCACCACGGTCGCTATGGATTTCGGCCGGATCACGCTCGACGAGGATCTGGTGCTCTACCTATTCGGCACGCCCGGACAGCGTCGATTCTGGTTCATGTGGGACGATTTGGTCCGCGGCGCGATCGGCGCGGTCATCCTGGTGGACTGCCGGCGTCTGCAGGACTGCTTCGCCGCAGTCGACTTCTTCGAGCATCGCAAGCTGCCGTTCCTCATCGCGGTCAACGAATTCGACGGCACGCCAAGGTTTCCCGCCGCCGAGGTGCGCAAAGCGTTGACGCTGCCCGCGCATGTCCCGGTGATCAACATCGATGCCAGGGATCGCAGATCGGCGACCGACGCGTTGATCGCGGTCAGCGAATACGCGCTGACAAGCTTGACGCCCACTGCGTAGTGGATTGGACGGATTGCGAATTCGTCGGTCGTGACTTCCGCGACGATGACCTCAGCCGACTGCGCACCGAGCGCGTGGTATTCACCGAATGCGATTTCAGCAGCGTCAACCTCGCCGAGTCGGAGCATCTGGGATCGGCGTTTCGCAACTGCACATTCAAGCTGACCACGCTGTGGCACAGCACCTTTCGCCAGTGCAGCATGCTGGGCTCGGTATTCGAGCGGTGTCGCATGCGGCCGCTGATCCTCGACGAGGTGGACTTCACGCTCGCGGTGCTCGGGGGCAATGACCTACGTGGTGTCGACTTGAGCGGGTGTCGGCTGCGCGAGACCAGCCTGGTGCAAACCGATCTGCGCAAGGCGGTGCTGTGCGGCGCCGACCTGACCGGTGCCCGCACCACGGGCACTCGTTTGGATGACGCCGATCTGCGTGGCGCCGTCGTCGACCCGTCGTTGTGGACCACCGCATCGCTGACTCGCGCGCGCGTCGACATCGCCCAAGGCCTTGCCTACGCCGCTGCCCACGGATTGCGCATGGACAGCGAGCGCGATCGGTGACTAACGCTTGAGCCGGATACTCCACCGCACGTAGCCCGCGTAGAACAGCGACAGCGCAGCGAGCATGCCCATGTCAAACAGGAAGATGTGCTTGGAGTGCTGCCATATCGGGTCATTGGTCGGAATCTGCTTGACCTTGACCAGGTTCGGGAAGTCGATCGACGACGCGCCCGCGGCGTAACCCCAACGTCCCGGTGTCAGCCAGGACAGCTGGTTGAGACCGGCCCGGCCGGTCACCGGGATCATTCCGCCGGCAAGCACCAGCTGCGACATGATCGAGACCACCAGCAGCGGCATGATCTGCTCGTTGGACTGCGCCAGCGCCGAGAGCATCAGGCCGAGAATGGCCGAGGCCACACAGGTGCCGGCAACGGTGACGAACAGCGAGAACGTCGAGTTGTCGAAGAACGGCGGGTGCGCGGTGGGCGCGCCCTTGCCCAGTCTGACGATGATCGTCGCGATCGCCGCCTGCGTGGTCGCGAAGGCGCAGAACACAGCGACTTTGGCAAGCAGGTAGGCGGTGGTGGATAAGCCGACCGCCTGTTCTCGCTTGAAGATCGGTCGCTCGCCGATCAAGTCGCGAATGGTCAGCGCCGTGCCCATGAACACGGCCCCGATATTGAGCAGCACCATGATGTACTGCGGCTGGGTGGGCGCCAGGCCGAGCGGATCGGCCGGCCCCAGACCAGGTTTGGGGCCTTTCACGGTCAGCGACAGGGCACCGATGAGGAACGGCAGCACCGCCAAGAACACCGAGTAGCCGCGGTCGGAGATGACCAGACGCACCTGGCGGCGCGCGATCGTGGAGAGCTGGCGCAGCAGGTCGGTGTGCACGGGTTCGCCCAAGTCGGCCGGGCTCTCCGGAGCCGGCACCTGCGGGTCTCGTCTACCGCCTTGCTCCAGGAAGCGGCGATTCGCCTCGTCCGGATCGGCGCCCACGTTGGCGAAGATGTCCGCCCAGTTGGTGGTGCCCAACGCTTCACCCACCTTGCTGGGTGGCCCGTTGAAGGCGGTCTTGCCGCCGGGGGCAATCAGCAGGATCTGGTCGCACACGTCCAAGTAGGACACCGAGTGAGTGACCACCAGCACGACACGGCCCGCGTCGGCGAGCTGGCGCAGCATCAACATCACCTGGCGGTCCAGCGCGGGGTCCAGACCGGAGGTCGGCTCGTCGAGCAGTAGCAGCGACGGCTGGGTGAGCAGTTCCAGCGCGACCGACGCGCGCTTGCGCTGCCCGCCGGAGAGCTTGTCGACGCGGGTGTCGGCGTGCTTGGTCAGGTCGAGTTCCTCCAGCACCTGCGCGACGACCTGCGCGCGTTCCTCTTTGTTGGTGTCCGGCGGCAGTCGCAGCTCGGCGGCGTAACCCAATGCCTGGTTGACGGTCAGTTGCCGGTGCACCACGTCGTCCTGCGGGACCATCCCGATTCTGCTGCGCATCGTCGCGTACTCGGCGTGGATGTCGTGGCCCTCGAACGTGACTGTGCCGGCGCTGGGCCGGGTGTATCCGGCGATCAGCCGCGACAGCGTGGTCTTGCCCGCTCCGGAGCCCCCGATGATCGCGGTGAGCGTGCCCGGACGCGCGGTGAGCGAAATTCCGTCCAGGAGTTCCTTGCCGTCGATCCGGAAGTGAACGCCGTTGACCTCCAGGCCGCCGGTGCGGGTCGCTGCTTCCGTCCGGCGAATCAGGTTGCCGTCGGTGAAGACCAGGTCGATATTGCCGATCGTGATCACGTCGCCCTCGTTCAACACCGCCGAGCCGACGCGGACGCCGTTGACGAAGGTGCCGTTGACGCTGTGTGCGTCCCGGATCTCGGTGCCCAGCGGCGAGTCGACCAAGAACGCGTGATGACGCGACGCCAGCACATCCTGGATCACGATGTCGTTGTCGTTGGCGCGTCCGATCGTCGCCGAACCCGGCGGCTTGTCCGGGGTGAGCGAGCCCGGCAGGATCGCCTGGATCATCTTGGTGGCCAGGTTGCCGACTTCGGGTGGCGTGCTGATCGCCGGCGGTGCCATCTGGGTCTTGGGCGCAACGTTCACCGGCGGAGCCGAGGCGACCGGGGCCGCGGGTTGCCGGATCGGCGGCGGCGCCTGGTGTTGCGGGCCCGCCGGATACGCCGGCGGGCGCTGCGCCGGGTAGCCGGGCGGAGGCTGAGCCCCGGGATACGGGCGCGACGGTCCCGGGCCGATCGGCCCGGGTGGCCTCGGCCCGGGGGCCGGGCGTGGTTGCTGTGGTGCGGGTCCCGGCCGGGCGGGCGCCGGTGATTTGGCGATCGGCATCGACGTCGTCTGCGGCGGCCGGCCTACGACACCATCGTGGCGGCCGATCTCGAAAGTCAGCTGCGGCCCGTCGGGATTGCCGATGTTGATGGCCTGGCCGTCATGAAGGTCGATCACCGGCACGCGCCGCCCGTGGACGTAGGTGCCGTTCAGCGAACCGTTGTCGATGGCCAGCCAGCGGCCCTGGTCGAAGCGCAGGAGCAAGTGTGCCCGGGAGATCAGCGGATGCGTGATGCGCATGTCGGCGCGAAGATCGCGGCCAACCACGATGTCATGACCTGCGGCGAAGGTTCGTTGCGATCCGTCGTACCGGACTGTCAGCGCGGGCGGTGCGGCGTGACTCATCGCCCCAACATTAGCTGCTTGGCTCACTGCACCGACTGTATCGGCT
>NZ_DATNJW010000710.1:0-4978 GCF_035603715.1 Mycobacterium sp.
CGATAATCCTCGCCGCAAGGACGCTAGGAGCGCGTCGCGTGTCTCGCGGGGATCGATCAGCTCATCAAAACCCATGTGTTCCGCGGAACGGTAGGACGCCTGCAACTCTGCGTCGCGCAGTTTGGCGGTGAGGTCCTCGCCGGCGTGCGATGCCTTGCTCAACGCCGCCGCGCTCATCGCACCCATGGTGGCGCCGGGGTAGGCGAAGGTCGCGCCTTGGCTGTCAAAACTCAACAGCGACATGACCATTGAGCCGAATCCGTACGCCTTACGCAATGTCACATGCAGCTTCACCGTGCTGGCCGCAGTCTGCGCGGCGAACATGCGGGCACCTGCGCGCAGCACGCCGCTGCGCTCAGACCGGCTCCCGGGCAGCATCCCCGGGTTGTCGGCAAGGAAGACGATCGGCAGGTGAAACGAGTCGGCCACCATGATGAAATGCGCGGCCTTGTCCGCGGCGTCGGCGTCGATGGAGCCGGCCAGTACCTTCGGTTGGTTGGCCACCACCGCGACCGGATGGCCACCTAGGTGGGCGAGTGCGCAAATGATCGCCTTGCCGAACCGCGGCTGGACCTCGAACCAGTCCGGCTGGTCGAAGATCACGTCGAGCACGGAGCGCATGTCATAGACGCGGCGGTTGTCGCGCGAGACGATCTCGATCAGTTCCGGGGTCGGCCGCGGCTGCGTCGCCTCGTCGTCGGGTAGCGGCGACGGGTATGACCATGCGCTAGAAGGGAAGTAAGACAGGTAGCGACGGATATCGTCGAGCACCGTCTCATCGTCCTCGCCGACGTTATGGATCACTCCGCTGGCCAACGCCACCCCGGGTCCGCCGAGGTCTTCTTTCGAGATGTCTTCGCCGGTCGACTCTTTGACGACGGGAGGCCCGGCGGTGAAGATGGCGCCCTGCTCGCTCATGATGCGGAAGTCGCACACTGGCGCCACCAACGCGCCGTGCCCGGCTGACGGACCCAACACGGCGCCGACGGTCGGGACCCGGCCCGAGCATTGCGCCTGTGCGAGTAGGTCGGTCGGGGAGCGCCCATAGTGGCCGCCACCCGGACGGAACCCCGCACCTTCGAGCAGCATCACCAACGGAATCTTGTCCCGTAGCGCAAGCTCGGCAATGCGGTAGCGCTTGGAGTTTCCGCCGGGCCCGATGCTGCCGGCCAACGTGGTGAAGTCTTCGGCACCGAGCATCACAGGTGAGCCATTGATCGACCCGGACCCGACGACGATGCCATCGGCAGCTGTCTCGCCGCCGACCAACGTGCCGATTTCGCGAAACGTCCCCGGATCGAGAAGGTAGTCGATACGCGCCCGTGCATCGAGTTTGCCCTTGCCGTGGTGCTTGGCCAATCGTTCCGGACCGCCCATCGCCAGGGTGCGCTGGCGGCGATCCTCGAGGTCGTCGAGGGTCTCCTGCCAGTCGGGGGGCTTCGTCATTGGCACGTCCTCACTCGTCGGCCGCCACCTACTGAAGTGCTTACTGTAGCGTCTGCGAGAGCTGCACGGCCAGCGGGCGGCGGTGCCGCAGCGTTCTCGCTACCTCTGCGGCAGCCGACATTGACCCTACCGAATTGCTTACTGTAGCTTCACGAGTATGACGCTTGAGCGCTCCACGCAAGCGTGCGGCCTCAAGGTCGACGGCGGCGTCTTCACCGACCTCGCTCGTGTGCCCGAACTGGCGGGTGAACTCGAGCAACAGGGCTACGACGCGTGCTGGACGGGCGAGATCAACCATGATCCGTTTCTGCCGCTGCTGCTGGCCGCCGAACACACCTCGCGACTCGAGTTGGGCACCAGCATTGCGGTGGCATTCGCGCGTAACCCGATGACAGTCGCCAACGTCGGCTGGGATCTGCAGGCCTACTCGCAGGGCCGCTTCATTCTGGGCCTGGGTACCCAGATCAAGCCGCACATCGAGAAACGATTCAGCATGCCGTGGAGCCATCCGGTGGCCCGCATGCGCGAGTTCGTGCTTGCGCTACAGGCGATCTGGTCGGCGTGGAAGGACGGCACCCGGCTGCGGTTCGAGGGTGAGTTCTATACGCACAAGCTGATGACGCCGATGTTCACTCCTGAGCCGCAGCCCTACGACGCGCCCAAGATCTTCATCGCCGCGGTGGGCGAAGCGATGACCGACATGTGCGGCGAAGTCGCCGATGGGCTTCTGGCCCATGCCTTTACGACACGGAGGTATCTGCACGAGGTTACTCTGCCCGCGGTGCGGGCTGGGCTCGAGCGCTCCGGTCGCGACCGCAGCGCGTTCCAGGTCGCCTGCCCGGTGTTCGTGGTGACCGGCGCCGACGACGCCGAACTGAACGCCGGCGCAGCCGGTGTCCGCAAACAGATCGCTTTCTACGGCTCGACACCGGCGTACCGCAAAGTCCTCGAACTGCACGGCTGGGGCAACGTGGCGTCCGAACTGCACGCCTTGTCGCAGCAGGGGGAATGGGACGCGATGGCGACGCTGATCGACGACGAGATTCTCGATGCGTTCGCCGTTGTCGCGACGACGGACAAACTCGCTGCCGCGCTCAAAGACCGCTGCGACGGCGTCATCGACCGCGTGATGCCGGCGCTTCCCCACTCCCTGTCCAAAGACACCGTCACAGCGTTATTGCACGAGCTGCGTCAATGAGGAGCCGCCGATGAGCACGCCGACGATGGATGATGCCGCCAAGGTCCTTGCCGACCCGCAGGCTTACGCCGACGAAACGAAGTTGCATGCCGCACTGACCCACCTGCGGGCCAACGCTCCGGTCTCCCGGGTCGAGGTGCCGAATTACCGTCCGTTCTGGGCGATCACCAAGCACGCGGACGTCTTGGACATCGAGCGCAACAACGCGTTGTTCACCAACTGGCCGCGCCCGGTCCTGACGACGACGGAAGGCGACGAGCTGCAAGCCGCCGCCGGGGTGCGCACGCTGATCCATCTCGATGATCCACAACACCGGGTGGTGCGGGCGATCGGCGCGGATTGGTTTCGGCCCAAAGCGATGCGGGCGCTGAAGGTTCGGGTTGACGAGCTTGCCAAGAACTACGTCGACAAGATGATGGCAGTCGGCCCTGAGTGCGATTTCGTCCAAGAGGTCGCGGTGAATTACCCGCTGTACGTGATCATGTCGCTGCTGGGGATACCCGAGTCGGACTTCCCGCGAATGCTCAAGCTCACCCAGGAGCTGTTCGGCAGCGACGACAGCGAGTTCAGGCGCGGCAGCAGCAATGAGGATCAATTACCGGCCCTGCTCGACATGTTCGGTTACTTCAATGGCGTCACCGCATCGCGCCGCGAACACCCGACCGAAGATCTGGCATCCGCTATCGCCAACGCCCGCATCGATGGCGAGCCGTTGTCGGACATCGAGACGGTGTCGTACTACCTGATTGTCGCGACCGCCGGCCACGACACCACCAGCGCGACCATCTCCGGGGGACTGCGTGGTCTGATCGAGAACCCCGATCAACTGGACCGGCTACGCAACGATCTCGACCTGATGCCACTGGCGACCGAGGAGATGATCCGATGGGTCACGCCGGTCAAGGAATTCATGCGCACCGCCTCCGAAGACACCACGGTGCGCGGAGTACCGATCGCCGCCGGAGAGTCACTGCTGCTGTCCTACGTATCGGCGAATCGCGATGAAGAGGTCTTCGCCGATCCGTTCCGCTTCGACGTCGGTCGCGACCCCAACAAGCATCTGGCTTTCGGATACGGCGTGCATTTCTGTCTGGGGGCGGCGCTGGCCCGCATGGAGGTCAGCAGCTTCTTCTCCGAGCTGATACCGAGGCTGAAATCAATTGAACTGACTGGTGATCCCGAATCCGTGGCGACTACGTTCGTCGGCGGGCTCAAGCACCTGCCGGTCCGTTATTTGCTGCGCTGATTAGGGCGCCTCGTCGTCCCGCAGAAGCTTCTCGGGGTGATGGAACGTGTTGATCCGCGGCTGCCCCCAGTCGAGATGCGGCGGTGGGATCCACTCTGTGTCGCCGCGCGCGTTTTTTCGGGTGGTCCAGCCTTGGTCGGCGAGTTTGTGGTTGGGGCCGCAGCCAAACGTCAGGTCGTTGACATCGGTGACGGGGTTGGTGGCGTAGCGGTTGCAGTGGTGGACTTCGCAGAGATAGCCGGGCACGGTGCAGCCGGGGAAGGAGCAGCCACGATCCTTGGCGTGCAGCATAATTCGCTGGGCTGGTGAGGCTAAGCGTCGGGTGTGGTACAGCGCCAGCGCTTTGCCCTTGTCGAAGATCGCCAGGTAGTGGTGGGCATGGGAGCCCAGCCGGATCACATCAGACATCGGCAGCAGGGTGCCGCCGCCGGTCAACGCCTTGCCAGCGCCGGCTTCGAGTTCTTGCAGAGTGGTGGTGACGATGATAGAGGCCGGCAATCCGTTGTGTTGGCCGAGGTCGCCGGAGGTCAGCAGGGCGCGGCCGGCCGCGACGAGGGCGTCGTGGTTGCGCTGGCTCACGCTGCGGGTGTCGCCCTGGATGGCGGCCTGTGACGGGGTGCCGCTGACGCACGGCTCGATATCGTCTGGGTTGCACATGCCGGGCGCGGCCAACTTCGCGAAGACCGCGTCAATGGTAGCCCTCGCCTCGGGTGTCAGATAGCCGCTGACCGGGCTCATGCCGTCGATGTCCTGCTTACCGATGCTCAGGCCGCGGCGCCTGGCTCGATCCACGTCGGTGAAGTCGCCGTCGGGGTTGAGGCAGTCGGTGAGCTTGTCGGCCAGTTTGGCCAACTCGTCGGGGCGGTGCTCGCCACCGAGGTGGGCGAGTTGCGCCTCGGCTTTGGCGCGGGTCTCGATATCGACGAAGTCGGGCAGCCGGTGGACGAACCCGCGGATGACCGCGACATGGCCGGCGCCGAGTTCGCCGTTGCGTTGCGCCGCGGCGGTGGCCGGTAACGCCGGCGGCAACGGCTCACCGTTCAACGCGCGCCGCTCGCCGAGGTCGGCGGCGTCGTGCACACGTCGGG
>NZ_DATNJW010000711.1:0-5258 GCF_035603715.1 Mycobacterium sp.
GATCAGGGACATCCCTGACACCAGGATCAGCGCGAACGACATCCCGAAAGCCAAGCCCATCAGTAGGCTCGCGATGCCTGGAGACGACACCCCGGTGCTGACAACCAAAGACAGCAACACCCCGAACGACACCATGGCGCCACCGACCAGTGAGCGAACCAGGAAACTCAATGGGTGCGAGGCTTTTTCGATGGCGATCTCGGCGACGCGGTTGGTCATCTCGCCGATCGTGAACAGTTCAAACGGGTCGCGGGTGCCTGACGCCCGGGATGCCTCGGTCAGCGGTGTGGCACCGTCGGTGGTGAGTGTTGATACGGGCACAGTTGTTCTCCAAGCGAATTCGTCGGAACTCAGCGGTCGCTACGCAGTTCCCAGCGGAGCTGAGCTTCTGAAGGGGATTGCACCGGAATGAAGGCAGCCTCGCGGAATCGGCGGCTTGCGTCGGTGCGGCGTGCGTAGCCCTTGCCGCCTGCGGTGCGAATTTCAAGAGCCGCTGCGGCGCTGACCACGTCGGCCGCAGCCAACCTCAGCGTCAGTAGATCGCGCTTCGCGGGCGTGGTCGGACCTCCGACTGCCGCGGCGAAGCTTGTCACCTGCGTTTCGATGCCCGCCAGATCAGCTGACAGCGAGTCGAATTCCACGGCGAATGCAGTGTTCACGCCGGCGAGGCTGGGTTCGACCTCATCAAGACACCGGCGGGCCAGCCCGACACACATGGCCGATTGCAGTACCAGAAACGTCGGGCGAACCTCGGTCAGAAATGCGTCGATGTCGCGGCTGAGGATCTGGTCCTCACCGACGTAGACATCGTCGAGCTTGAGAAAGGACGACGCGGTGCTACCCAGGGCGAGTAGGTCGAAGTGATTGCCGATCGTGACACCGTTGGCGGCGAGCGGTAGTGCGACGACCAGCTTTTCACCAGTGCCGGTCTGAGCGGCCGTCACCATGACGGAATCGGAATAGAGATTGCTGGCCCAGCGCAGTGTGCCGGTGAGCCGGTAGCCGTCGCCGGCAGGCGTCGCAGCCAAGTCCAGCGTGCCGCACCCGGCGGCGTCCTTGAACGCCGAGGCCATCCCGGTCACACCCAGCGCGTCGCCGCCGATCAGGTTCGCGGATGCGCCGCACGACCACGGGGTGGCTGCTTCGGTCAAGTACTCGATGGTCATCCGGTGCGCCCATACCGAAAAGGCGGTCGACAAGCAGTGACCCGCCAGTTCGGCGATCACCGCGGCCATTGTCGGCAGTGTCCGGTCGTGGTTGTGGGGAGCGCCCAACCCGAGGACGCCGCTGCGTGCCAGCAGTTCGACGTTAGCGCGAGTATCGCGTTCGCCTTGGTCCAGTGACATTGCACTGGAGGCGATTTGGCCGACGACGTCAGGCGCGAGGGATCCTGCTGACACAGCAATGCTGTCGAGTTCGGTGGTCATTAAAGTCCTCGAGTCGGGTTATTCGACGGTCAAGGTGGAATCGACTGTTGCGGGTCGACGCAACGTATTCACCACGGGAGACCATTGGATGGCGTTGTCGTGGATTTCCTGCAGCACCGCAGGGTCGGCATCACCGGCGAGCAGCACATGGCTCCGAATCGCGGAAAATCCGAGGACCTTGTCATCGGGCGTATCACCGACGCCCCACACCGCCGAGATGTCGATGTCACCTTCCATGGTCACCTCGATCTTGGTCAGCGCCACACCACGGTGAGTGGCATTGGCCAGCAGGCCGACCGCGATGCATGAACCCAGTGCCGCCAGAACGGTCTCCGACGGATTGGGCGCGGCGTCGTCGCCCAGCAGAGCGGGCGGCTCGCCCACCAGCATGGGCGTGAGGTCGCGGACGTAGGTGAGGTTGCGAAAGTTTGACTCGCACACAGTCTTTGCTTTGAGTGTTTTCTTACCGGTGGCCGGATCGGCTTTGGCGTTACAGGAAAGTCGGTCCAGCCCCGCGGCGTCGATCGTTAGGGCTTGGCCGGAGAATGTGGTCATGGATGCAGGCTCCTGGAAGTTCGAGGTGATGGTCACACGCTGACATAGACAGACCACTCTGTCTATGGGCCGAAGTCCGAGTCGTACGCGGGGGCGCTGAGACGGTAGCGATCCCTGACATGACGGGGTGATCATGGCGAAGCGCCGCGAGTTGCCGCGATCGAGACGTTTGACCGGCGGTTTCGCGCCCTAACAGGTCGCTGGACGTCGCGAAGAGCTATTCCGTTGCGAAGAGCGGCTGCGTGGGCGGCAGGACCGAGATATGCGGTGGGCGCTATCGAATCGCGGTGATTTGAACGCCGGGTGTCAGGGCTGCGCCGCGCGTGCCCTGGCGATCGCAGCTTCGGCGAGGCCACGGCCGAAACGAATCGGCTCGACGGACTGCTCGACCTTGGATGCCACCAGTGCGCCGTCATAAAGCAATTGGATGTGACGCGCCAATGGCGCCGGCCGCCGAATGCCCGCTGCCTTGATCAGTCCGCTCAGTGTCGACCGGACCCACTGTCGATGGTCATCGATGGGCTCGAAACGCACGCCGGGGAATTCCGATGCCGCGCTCGCGTAAAGGCACCCGGGGAAGTCATGTCGCAGACCCTTGGTGTGCGCTAAATCGAAGAACGTCAGTGCCTTGGCGATGGGATCCGCAAGGCCCGCGATCGCCTGCGCGAAACGGCTCCGGTCGGCGAGGTCCAGTTCCGTCAGGTATGCGATAACTAGCGCGTCCTTGGAACCGTAGGCGCTGTACAGGCTGGCCTTCGCGCAGTCGGCTTCGCGCAGGATGCGGTCAACGCCCACGGCCCGGATTCCGTATCTACCGAAAAGATCGGTGGCGGTGGCCAACAGGCGATCAGCCGGCCGAGCCGATCGCGCTTTGTCGGCGGTGGCCGCTGTCTGCATACGAGCCAAATTATCAGACGCCGACGCCTAGACAGAGGGGTCTGTCCGTGGGCTGGCTATTCGGCCGCAACGATTTTGGCGATCTGCTCGGCGACCGCCGTTCGTATCTCATTGTCGTCGAGATCCTGCAGCCCGAACGCGACCCGCAGCGTCGGTCCCATGAGTCCCCATCCGACTTGCAGCGCCATCCCATGGGCGGCCAGCAGTCGCGCGGTGCGGTCATCGGTATGACCGGCTCGCACCTGGTCCAGAAACGCTTCCATGCCGGGAAATCGCTGCTGAAGTTCTTCCACCGGAAAGCCGTCGAGCATCGAGCGCACCATGACGCGTGCCTGAAATTCGTAGGTGGCCTCGACTTCCGCCTGCGATGCTCCGGACTCGCGCAGGCCGGCCGCGGAGTCGGCGAGGTATTGCAGCGTGGCCGCCAAAAGCTGGCGTTTGCTGCCGAAGTGGCGGTGCAGCAGGCCGTGATTGACGCCGGCGTGAGCGGCGACCTCGCGGATCGATGTCGCGGCTGGACCCTTTTCGGCGAACAGTTCGCTGGCTGCTTGCAGGACGGCCGCGCTGACCTCGTCCTTACCAATTGGCTTCGCCGTGGTCGCAACCGTTGCCTCCGATGTAGCCATCTGTGTACAGTAGCGGACATCGTGGTGTAGTCAGGTGCCTACACGCCCGAAACGTTGACAAGGAGCAGCAGTGAGCAGTGATCTTCGTGTGGTCAAGCTGAGCGAGAACATCGGGGCGCGGGTTGACGGGGTGCGGCTCGGCGAGCTTGATGACGAGACCGCGGCCGCGATCAACCAAGCGCTGATCGCCCACAAGGTGGTGTTCTTCCGCGGGCAGACGCACCTCGATGACGACTCGCACTATGCATTCGCCGAGAGCCTGGGCGTTCCCACAACGCCGCACCCGACGCTCAAGTTCGAGGGCAGCCGAGTTATGCGACTGGAATCCATCGGCGGTGGCGGCGCTAACCAGTGGCACACGGATGTCACGTTCGTGGACCGGCCGCCGAAGGCCTCGATCCTGCGCGCCGTCGAGTTGCCGGCCTATGGCGGCACCACTACCTGGGCCTCGACAGTGTCCGCGTATCAGCAGCTGCCTCAGCCGCTACAGCAGCTCGCCGACGGATTGTGGGCAATGCACAACAACGCTTTCGACTACGCACAGGTCGACCCGGCGAAGCTGGCGGCCCTGGAAGCTGATCCCGAAGCAATATTGAAGTACGCCAACCAGTTTCATTCCGCTCACTACGAGACACACCACCCCGTGGTGCGGGTGCATCCGGAGACCGGCGAACGGTCGCTGCTGCTCGGCAACTTCGTCAAGGCCATTCTCGGGGTCAACGGCGCTGAGTCGCAGGCGTTATTCAGGATCTTCCAGGATCGGATCACGTGGCTGGAGAACACGATTCGGTGGAACTGGGAGCTCGGCGACGTCGCGATGTGGGACAACCGCTCGACCCAGCATTACGCCGTCTCCGACTACGGCACGCAGCGCCGCACGATGCACCGGATCACGCTCGCCGGCGATATTCCGGTGAGTGTGCATGGCGAACACAGCCGCGTCGTCGCCGGGGACGCCAGTGACTACTCGATCGTGGATATCCCGAAACCACTTGTGGCCTAACCTGAGGCGTCGCTGCGTCATCAGGAGACATCGATGGGATTGCTCGATCACAAAACCGCCGTGATCACCGGCGCCAACTCCGGCATCGGACTGGCGACCGCGACGAGATTTATCGCCGAGGGGGCAGACCGGATATTCATTACCGGTCGTCGGCAGCCCGAACTAATCTCCGCCGCAACCCGATTAGGCTCCCGCGCGGTCGCCGTGCCAGGCGATGTCGGAACACCGGGGGATCTCGACCGGCTCTACACCGAGGTTGACGGTGCGGGCAAGGGTCTCGACGTCGTGGTGGCCAACGCCGGCTCCACGAGGGTCGTGCGACTGGGCGAGATCACCGAGGACGACCTCGACGCGCTGCTCACCACCAACGTCAAGGGCGTGGTGTACACCGTGCAAAAAGCTCTCCCGCTACTCAACGACGGTGCCTCGATCATCCTGATCGGGTCCACCACCGCCGACCGTGGTCGTCCGGGGCTGAGCGTCTACGCCGCATCCAAGGCCGCCGTGCGCTCGTTGGCGCGCGCGTGGGCGAACGAACTCAACCAGGTCTGACGTTACTGCGCAAGCAGATTGACGATTCCGGTGAACACCGTGGGCATGGCCTTCGCGGCCGGCACGATACGCGACCGGGCGGGAGCGTAGGCGGAAGCCTGAAGCAGAGCCGCAGTCAGCATGCGGTAGCGCCGAGTCAATTGACGCCACTGACGGTCGTAATCCTCTGGTCGGCCGCTCATCACACAGTCGACCAGT
>NZ_DATNJW010000712.1:0-8379 GCF_035603715.1 Mycobacterium sp.
GTGGAAACCTATTGATCAAATATGAGAATCTGATTCTCTTAGACGAGGAGCCCGTATGCGTCTGTCCCCGTTGCCGGCGGATCAGTGGGACGACGCTGCCCGGCACGCGGTGTCGGGCATGCTCCCCGAGGAGCGGCGGAACCCGGACGGCGCCGGCACCCTGCTTTCTACCCTGGTGCGTCATCCGAAGCTGACGCACGCGTATCTCAAATTCAGCACCTACTTGCTGTACGGGTCGACGTTGCCGGCCCGCATTCGCGAGCAGGTCATCCTGCGCGTCGCACACCGTCGCGGCTGCACTTATGAGTGGTTGCACCACGTCGAGATGGGCAGAAAAATCGGGCTGTCCGACGCCGACATCGAAGCCGCACAGACGGGCCAATCCAAAGACCCGTTCGACAGCGCGTTGATGAACGCCGTTGACGAACTCGACGAGAAGACCAACATCTCGGATCAGACCTGGGCGGCCCTCGGCGAACGACTCGATGAACGGCAGCGGATGGACTTTGTCTTCACCGTCGGTAACTACATCGCACTTGCGATGGCATTGAACACTTTTGGCGTCGAGGTCGAAGGCGACCATGATGGCGAAACAGAGAAGAGGTAAGTACGTTGGCACACTTCACCAAGCCGGACGCGGGCAGTTGGACCGAGAACTATCCGGAGCTGGGCACCGCGCCGGTGGACTACACCGACTCGATCGATCCGGCGTTCTTCGAAGCCGAGCGGGATGCGATCTTCAAGCGGACCTGGCTCAACGTCGGCCGCGTCGGGCGCCTACCGCGCACCGGCAGCTACTTCACCAAGGAGTTGCCGTCGGCCGGCAAGGGCATGTCGGTCATCATCGTCAAGACCAAGGACGGGTCGGTCAAGGCGTATCACAACGTCTGTCGCCACCGCGGAAACAAGCTGGTGTGGAACGACTTTCCGCACGAGGAGACCTCGGGGACCTGCCGTCAGTTCACCTGCAAGTACCACGCGTGGCGCTACAGCCTCGACGGTGATCTGACCTTCATCCAGCAGGAGGGCGAGTTCTTCGACGTCGACAAGAGCGACTACGGGCTGGTGCCGGTTCGGTGCGAGTTGTGGGAAGGCTTCATCTTCGTCAACTTCGACAACCAAGCCAAGCCGCTGGTCGACTACCTCGGACCACTGGCCAAAGGCATCGAGGGTTACCCGTTCGGCGAGATGACCGAGACCTACTCCTACCGGGCCGAGGTCGGCAGCAACTGGAAGCTGTTCATGGACGCGTTCGCCGAGTTCTATCACGCGCCGGTGTTGCACCAGGGGCAGTACACCAAGGAAGAGGCGGCCAAGATCCAGAAGTACGGCTTCGAGGCGCTGTACTACGAAATGGCGAGCCCGCACGCGATGATCTCAACCTGGGGCGGTCAGGCGCCGCCCGCGTCCATGGACATGGTCAAGCCGATGGACCAGGTGCTGCGCAGCGGGCTGTTCGGCCCCTGGGACAAGCCGGAACTCATCGCGAAGTTCGGTGAGTTGCCCCCGGGCATCAACCCGAAGAAGGTGCCGCAATGGGGCATCGACGAGTGGCACTTCTACCCGAACTTCATGTTGCTGATCTGGGAGCCGGGCTGGTTCTTGACCTACCACTACTGGCCGACCGCCGTCGACAAGCACATCTTCGAATGCACGCTGTACTTCGTGCCACCGCGTAACGCGCGTGAACGCCTGGCCCAGGAGCTGGCCGCGGTGACGTTCAAGGAGTACGCGCTTCAAGATGCCAACACCTTGGAGGCGACTCAGACCATGATCGGCACCAAGGTGGTCAACGACTTCCCGCTGTGCGATCAGGAGATCATGCTGCGCCACCTGCACAAGGTGACCGGTGACTACGTGAAGGAGTACGCCAGCAATGGCCACCACTGAACAACTGCCCGCCGAATTCTCGGACCTGGAGCCATATCTCGCGTGGGATCTGGCCACCGAGCCTGAGCGGTACGCCAAACGGCTGGCGTCGTCGATGCCCGAGATGCAAGCGTTCTACGACGTGGCGTTCCCCCGGTTGAACGATGTCATCGAGTACTGCGACAAGTTCCCGCTCGACGACCTGCCCGAGGACGCGCGAACTCTGATGCATCTGATGCAGTCGCTGGTCATGGTGTCATTTCCGATCGAGGCGTGGAAGCAGCCCCGGGTCCCCGACAGCGGGGCGGCGTGGGTCGAGCTGATCAGGGAGCCGGTGATCTAGACGGTGCTCACGCTCAAGGCTGCCGGACTACTCGACGTCGACGCCGGCGAGATCGTCTCGCCCGGCATCCTGCGCATCGATGGGGACCGGATCGTCGGCGTTGGCGGCAAACCCGAAGGTGACGTCATCGATCTCGGCGCCTCGGTCTTGCTGCCCGGGCTGATGGACATGGAAGTCAACCTGTTGATGGGCGGGCGTGGGGAGAAACCCGCGCTGTCTTCGGTGCAGGATGATCCACCGACCCGGATGTTGCGTGCCGTGGGCAACGCCCGCCGGACGCTGCGGGCGGGATTCACCACCGTGCGCAACCTCGGTCTGTTCGTCAAGACCGGTGGCTATCTGCTCGACGTCGCGCTCGGCAAGGCGATCGACGCGGGCTGGATCGACGGCCCGCGGGTAGTTCCGGCGGGGCACGCGATCACCCCCACCGGTGGGCATCTGGACCCGACGATGTTCGCCGCGTTCGCGCCGCACGTACTGGAGTTGACGGTCGAGGAGGGCATCGCCAACGGGGTCGACGAGATCCGTAAGGCGGTGCGCTACCAGATCAAGCACGGTGCCGAGCTGATCAAAGTCTGCTGTTCGGGCGGCGTCATGTCGTTGACGGGACCGCCTGGCGCACAGCACTATTCGGATGAAGAACTGCGAGCGATCGTCGACGAGGCCCATCGCCGTGGGATGCGGGTGGCTGCGCACACACATGGCGCCGAAGCGGTCAAACACGCCGTCGAAGCCGGTATCGACTGCATCGAGCACGGGTTCCTGATCGACGACGATGCGATCGCGTTGATGGTCGAGCGCGGCACCTTTCTGGTGTCGACGCGGCGACTGGCTGAGGGAATGGACGTCTCGCATGCCCCGCCTGAGCTTCAGGCCAAGGCCGCAGAGATGTTCCCGAAGTCGCGGACCTCGATCCTGGCCGCCTACGAAGCCGGCGTGAAGATCGCGGTCGGAACCGACGCTCCCGCGATTCCGCACGGCAAGAACGCCGACGAGCTTGTCACGCTGGTCGACTGGGGGCTGCCGCCGTTGGCGGTGCTGCGGGCCGCCACCGTGGTCGCCGCGGATCTGATCAATGTGACCGACCGAGGCAGGCTGGCCGAGGGCCAGGTTGCCGATATCATCGCCGTGCCGGGGGATCCATTGTCCGACATCGGCGTAACCCAGAAGGTGGGCTTCGTGATGAAAGGCGGCAAGGTTTATGTCCAACCGAATTGAGGACCTTGTCGAGATCCAGCAATTGCTGGCTCGCTACGCGGTGACGATCACGCAGGAAGACATCGACGGCTTGGTCGCGGTCTTCACCCCGGACGGTACCTACAGCGCGTTCGGCGAAACATATTCGCTGGACCGGTTTCCGGTGCTGGTCGACGCTGCTCCCAAAGGCTTGTTCATGACCGCGACCCCGGTGATCGATCTGGACGGCGACACCGCGACCGGAACCCAACCGCTGTGCTTCATCGACCACGCCACCCACGACATGCGGATCGGTTATTACAAGGACAACTATGTGCGGACCGCCGACGGGTGGCGGCTGAAAACCCGTGCCATGACGTTCATTCGGCGCAGCGGCACACACGACTCCGGCCGCCCGCACGCGATCGGGCGACCGAGCGCCAATCCTGCATGAAGGTCGACGAGTTCCGCTCGGATCTTCGGGCCTGGCTCGACGAAAATGATCTGACGCCGGGGCCGGATCATTCGCTGCAGGGTCATATGCAGCAATACGCCCGTGTCTGCCGGGCGCTCTACGACGCCGATTGGATGCGATACGGCTGGCCGGTCGAAGTCGGCGGATTAGGTGGTCCGGCAATGCTTCGCGCGGTTGTCGGCGAAGAGGTAGTGGGCCGACGCCTCGCCGAACCTGGTCCGTATTCGATGCTCGAGGTGCTCACGCCGACGATGATCGACTATGCGCCAGCAGAACTCGCCGCCGAAATGGTGCCACGCCTGCTCAGGGGCGAAGAGCAATGGTGTCAGGGCTTTTCCGAGCCGGGATCGGGCAGCGACCTGGCGTCGCTGACTACCCGCGCGGTCCAGGACGGGGACAACTGGGTCGTCAACGGGCAGAAGGTCTGGACCAGCTTCGCGCAGTTCTCCACCCGGTGTGTCCTGCTCACCCGCACCGCACCCGGCTACGACGGAATCACCGCGTTCTTCGTCGACTTGGACACTCCCGGCATCACCATCCGGCCGCTGCAGACCATGCACGGAGTAGACGAATTCTGCGAGGTTTACTACGACGACGTGGTGGTGCCTGCAAAACGCATGCTCGGCCAGCCGGGCGATGGCTGGCGACTGGCGATGGACCTGCTGCCCTACGAACGGTCCACCTGTTTCTGGCAGCGCATCGCTTACCTCTACTCGCGCTTCGACGAGCTGATCGCGGAAGCGTTCGATCCTGACGAATATGAGCTCGGCGCAGCCTATCTCGCGTTGCACACGCTGCGCTGCCGGTCTCGGGCCACTCAGCATCGGCTGGCCGATGGCGAACCGTTGGGGCCACAGACATCGATCGACAAGGTGTTGTTGGCCGGCGCCGAGCAGCGGCTCTACGACACCGTGCGTGACCTCCTGCCCGGGACACTGGAGCTGGACGACACACCTTGGCGCTCGGAATTTCTCTACTCGCGAGCGGCGACCATCTATGGCGGCACCGCTGAGATCCAGCGCAACATCATTGCGCGCCGGCTGCTGGATCTGGGCAAGGAGTGAGCGTGGACAGCGAATCCTTGCAGCTGCTCGAAGACGGCTTGCGTAAGACGATGACGACGGTGTCGGGCCAGCAACTCGACGCCGCCCTAGCCGAGCTGGGCTGGCTCGAGATGCTGGACGAAATGCCGGAATCCGCAGTCCCTTTGGTATTTCGGTTGCTTGGCGAGACGGGTGCTCATGCCCCGGTGCTCAACGACGTCGTGCTACGTGCGGCCGGTCGTGAAGGCGGCGGCACGGTGCCGATGCGATACACGGGTGGCTCCTGGGTTGTTTGGGCTCGTACCGGCGAGCCGAGCTCGGTGCTCGGCGACGATTTGCCGATCCACCCTGTGCCTGAGGGTGACTCGACGCCTGTCGCGCCGGGACGGCACGCGGTCGGTTGGTGGCTTGTGGGCGCCGGCCGCGCAATGTTGTCGCTCGCGCGCCAGCACGCCTTGGACCGCCGCCAGTTTGGTCGCCCCGTCGCATCGTTTCAGGCGATCCGGCATCGGCTGGCCGAGACGCTGGTCGCCATCGAAGGCGCGGAGGCCACCCTGCAGGCCGCTGCGGCCCAACCTGACGAGCTGAGCTTTCTGCTCGCCAAGGCCGCCGCAGGCCAGGCCGCGTTGACCGCTGCGCGCCACTGTCAGCAGGTCCTCGGCGGGATCGGTTTCACCGCCGAGCATGACTTGCAGCGTCACGTCAAGCGTGTGTTGGTCCTGGACGGCCTGCTCGGTAGCTCACGCGAATTGACCCGAGAAGCCGGCGTGACGTTGCGCGACAAGGGATTTGCGCCGCGTTTGGTGCAGCTCTAGTTCCGCGGCAGGGCGAGTATTCGCTGAGCGATGATGTTCCGCTGAATTTCGGACGTGCCACCGGCGATGGTTGCGGCGAAGCTACGGAAGTAGCGATCAAACCAGCTGCCGTAGTGGGAATCCAAGTTCAACGGCGCATACGGGCCGGTGACGGCGGGGTGCATCAGCCCGTCGACACTCGCGGCGGCCAGCACGTGTTCGGTCGCGGTCTGCACCGCTTCGGACCCGAGCAACTTGAGCACCGACTGGGCCGGCACATCTTCTTCACCACGGGCGGCACGCGCCAGCACCACCGAACCTAGCAATCGCAGCGCCTCGCAATCCATCACCAGCGTGGCGTAGCGATCACGTTCCAGTTCATCGGTCGGCCGGAAATCCTCAGTCATTTCCCGCAATTGGTCGGCGTAGCCCATCCAGAGCATGGTGCGCTCGTGGCCCAGCGACCCGGTGGCGACTCGCCACCCTTGGTTGATTTCTCCGACCAGATTTTCCGTCGGCACGTGAACATCGGTGAAGAACACCTCGTTGAAATCCTGGTCGTCGAGACCAGACGCCGACGCAAAAGGGCGGCGCGCGACACCGGGACTGTCGGTCGGGATCAGCAGCACGCTGATCCCCTTGTGTTTAGCAGCATCGGGATCGGTGCGCACGAATGTCAGCAGCACATCCGCATGGTGGGCGCCTGAGGTCCAGACTTTCTGCCCGTTGACCACAAAGTCGTTGCCGTCGAGTACCGCGCGGGTGCGCAGCGATGCCAGATCCGAACCGGCGCCCGGTTCGCTCATTCCCAGCGACGCGGTGATCTCGGCCCGCAAAATCGGCACTGCCCAGCGCCGCTTCTGTTCCGGCGTCCCGAACGACAGGAGCGACGCAGCGATGATCCCGACGCCCTGCGGATTGAAGCTCTGGTAGATGCGCCGGCGGGACAACTCTTCGGCATGCACGTACTGCTGCAGCACCGTAGCGCTGCGGCCGCCGAACTCGGGCGGGTTGCCGGGCACCAGCCAACCGTGATCGAACAGCAGTCGCTGCCACTGCCGAGCCCATGGCGGGACGTCGGACGACGAGTGTGAGCGTTGCACTGCGTCGGCTTCGTCCGGCAGATGCTCGTCGAGAAAAGCCACGAATTCGGCGCGGAACGCCTCGACGTCGGCATCGAAGGTCAATTGCATGAACCCTCCCTCGCCGGCCGGTAATTCAAGTTCTGCTTCCATGGAGCGCAGTGAGAGAATAGTATTCTCGTGCAGAGAAAGTTACAATCTCAAACACGTCGTCCCGCGAGGGGGCTAGCACACCTATGACACGGCGTTCTCCGGTACAGTCCAACCATGTTCTCCCCTCGCGGCAAGCAACTGAGCCGCCCGTGACCAGCCCGAGCGAAGAGCCGGCCTGGAAGCAGCGCGCCGTTGAGCGGTCGATCAAAACGGCAAAGCTGCGGGCCGCGCAACGCGTCCAACGTTTCCTGGATGCGGCTCAGGCCATCATCATCGAAAAGGGCAGCACAGATTTCACCGTGCAAGAGGTCGTCGACCGTTCCCGCCAGTCGCTACGGAGCTTCTACCTGCAGTTTGACGGCAAGCATGAATTGCTGCTGGCGCTGTTCGAAGACGCGCTGAGCCGTTCGGCCGACCAGATTCGCGCCGCGACCGCCAACCACGACGACCCGATCGACCGGCTAAAGGTCGCCGTCGAGTTGCTGTTCGAGTCTTCGCGGCCGGACCCGACGGCCAAGAGGCCGCTGTTCACCGACTTTGCTCCACGACTACTGGTATCGCATCCCGCCGAGGTCAAGGTCGCTCACGCGCCGCTTGTTACTTTGCTCGCCGAGCTGATGGAAGCGGCAGGCAATGCGGGCGAGCTGCGCGCCGGCATCAACCCACGGCGGATGGCGGCGATGACCATGCAAACGGTCATGTTCATCGCCCAGTCCAGCGGCGGACCTGACGACGAATCCTCGCATCCCATTACCGCCGATGAGGTCTGGGACTTCTGCTCGCGGGGTTTCGTCGGCAAATAGCCGATGAGAACCGGGTTACCGGTCAGCGAGAATTTAACTTACACTGACCGCGTGCTCGATCTCTGGACCGACCTGCTCGGTTGCCTTGATCTGCAGATCGAGCGCGAGCCTTCCGAGCCCGATGACGTCACGGTGTTCGAGGGCGTCAGCCAACAGTTGGATTACCACCGGGTGTTCGGCGGCCAGCTCCTCGCGCAGTTCGTCCGGGCCGCATCGCTGGCCTGCCCGGACAAAACGGTCAAGTCAATGCATGCGGTGTTCGCCCGCGAAGGACGGGCCGCCCAACCGGTCCGCTACCAGGCGACGCGTCAGCACGAGGGCCGGTCTTTTGCGTCGTTGATCATCACCGCCCACCAGCCACATGCCGTGCTGGCCAGTAGCTCGGTCTCGCTGCACACTGTCGAAGGCGGGCCCGAAAGCCAAGACTGCCAAGCGGTTTCGGTGCTGCTGGACGAGACACATCGGGTCGAACTCGACCTGATCCCGTGGGAAACCCGCAGTGCCGACGACCTCAACGCGCTCACCGCCGGCCCACCGCGGTTCGAGGTGTGGATGTGCACGCCATCGGTCGACGGCGAACTCGCGCCCGCACTGGCCGCCTACGCCACCGACCTCACGCTGATCGGGACAGCCCTGCGTCC
>NZ_DATNJW010000713.1:0-22563 GCF_035603715.1 Mycobacterium sp.
CCTCCTGTGGGCGGATGCGTCGCACGGTGGCAGCGTGGAAGCCTTCGTCGCCGTCGACGACGGCCAGCTCACCGCTGTCGGGCAGCGCGTCGATGTAGAACAGGCCAGGCAATTAGCGCCCGGTAAAGGTTTCACGCAGCCGGCTGAACAATCCACCGTTGGTGGCCGCCGCATGCGTCGATCGAACCTCGGTCACGTCACGGCTGCGCCGGCTCTTGAATTCCCGCAGCAGCTCGGCGTCGTTGTGATCGATCCGATCCGGCACCACCACCTCGACGTGCACATGCAGGTCGCCGCGTGCACCAGAACGCAGATGCGGCATTCCGTGGCCGCGGCGGGTCGTCACCGAACCGGGCTGGGTGCCCGCCGGGATGGTGATCTCGGTCAAGCCGTCGAGGATTGCGTCCACGGTCACCGTGGTGCCCAGCGCCGCATCGACCATCGGCACCGAGATCGTGCAGTGCAGATCGTCGCCGTCACGGACGAAGATGTCGTGCGGCTGTTCGTGAATCTCGACGTAGAGGTCACCTGCGGGTCCCCCGCCGGGCCCGACCTCACCCTGAGAGGCGAGCCGGACCCGCATTCCGTCGCCGACACCCGCGGGGATCTTGACGGTGATCTCCCGGCGGGCCTGCACCCGCCCGTCGCCGCCGCACTGGTGGCACGGGTCCGGAATGACTTCACCGACCCCGCGGCAGGTCGGGCACGGCCGCGCGGTCATCACCTGACCGAGCAACGAGCGCTGCACGGTTTGCACTTCGCCGCGGCCGCCGCAGGTGTCACACGCAATCGGCGCCGAGTTGCCGTTGGTGCCGCGGCCCTGGCATCGGTCGCACAGCACCGCGGTGTCGACGGTGACCTGTTTGCTGACGCCGGTCGCACAGTCGGTCAGATCCAGCCGCATCCGCAGCAGCGAGTCCGAGCCCGGCCGGACCCGACCGATCGGACCGCGCGATGTCGCGCCGCCACCGAAGAAAGCCTCGAAGACATCTCCCAAACCACCGAAGCCGCCGAAGCCACCTCCGGCCGCCGCCGCGTTTTCCAGCGGGTCGCCGCCCATGTCGACGATGCGCCGCTTGTCCGGATCGGACAGCACCTCGTAGGCGACGCTGATCTCCTTGAACTTCGCCTGGGCGACCTCGTCGGGGTTGACGTCGGGATGCAGCTCGCGGGCCAGCTTGCGGTACGCGCGCTTGATCTCCGAATCGCTCGCGTTCCTGCCCACGCCGAGCAGAGCGTAATAGTCCCGTGCCACGCTTGACCTTCCTTGGGCCCTTAGGCCTTGTTCGGCCGCGCAACGGCGGCCATTAATGAATTGTGCCTGGAATGCGCCGTCATCGCGTACCCAGCACTTCGCCGATGTACATCGCAACCGCCGCGACACTAGCGATAGTTCCCGGATAATCCATTCGGGTAGGCCCGAGCACGCCCATGCCGCCGTAGACGGTGTCGAGGGTGCCGTAGGTGGTGGACACCACCGAAGTGCCCATCATCTGCTCGGCCTCGGTCTCGTGCCCGATCCGCACGGTCACCTTGCCGGCCTGTTGCTGGGCGGCCAGCAGCCGCAAGACGACGACCTGTTCTTCGAGTGCTTCCAGGATGGATCGCAGCGAACCGCCGAAGTCGGCGGTGTTGCGGGTCAGGTTGGCGGTGCCGCCCAGCAGTAGCCGCTCTTCGCTGTGCTCGACCAGCGACTCGAGCAGCACTGTCGCCGAGCGGCCGACCGCATCGCTGAGGCTCTTGGACTGCCCGCCGCGACCGTCGAGCTGGGCGGCCAGGTCAGCGACGGCGACGGACGCCGCGGAGAGCTTCTTGCCGTCCAGCGCCTGCCCGAGCATCTCGCGTAGCTGGGACAGCTGGTGATCGTCGATCACATCGCCGAGCTCGACGACGCGCTGGTCCACCCGGCCGGTGTCGGTGATCACCACCATCAGCAGCCGGGCCGGAGTCAACGCGATGACTTCCAGGTGTCGCACGGTCGACGTCGACAACGTCGGGTATTGGACGACGGCGACCTGACGGGTCAGTTGGGCCAGTAGCCGTACCGCGCGACGCAGCACGTCGTCGAGGTCGACGCCGGACTCCAGAAAACTTTGGATGGCCCGCCGCTCGGCGGCCGACAATGGTTTGACGTCGTCAAGCCGGTCGACGAACTCGCGGTAGCCCTTTTCCGTCGGTACCCGACCGGAGCTGGTGTGTGGCTGGGTGATGTAGCCCTCGGCCTCGAGGACGGCCATATCGTTGCGAACCGTCGCGGACGAGACGCCGAGGTTATGCCGGTCCACCAGCGACTTGGAGCCGATCGGCTCCTTGGTGGCGACGAAGTCGGCGACGATCGCGCGCAGCACCTCAAAGCGGCGCTCGTCGGCAGTTCCCATCTTCGATCGTCCCTCCTTACCCGACCAGTTTACGGGGATCACCAGCAACTACTGCCCAGCGCACGTCACACCCGCCGCGATAGCCTGTCCTGCGTGGCCGCATCGCGCAGGTCCGCGCCGGAGACGAGCCGCGGATGATCTTCAAGGGTGTGCGCGACGGCAAGCCGTACCCGGAGCATGGCTTGTCCTACCGGGACTGGTCGCGGATTCCCCCGCGACAGATCCGGCTCGACGAATTGGTCACCACCACGACGGTGCTGGCGCTTGATCGTCTGCTCTCCGAGGACTCGACGTTCTACGGCGATCTCTTCCCGCACGCCGTGAAGTGGAAAGGCATCTGCTACCTCGAAGACGGCCTGCACCGGGCGGTGCGCGCGGCGCTGCGAAATCGCACGGTCCTGCATGCGCGGTTGCTGGATCTGGATGCGGTCACCCAGCACGCCGACTAGGCGTAGCGCCTGCCGGTCACGTTTCTGCGCGGCCCCGTGTCGAGATAAGTGACACCGCCGCGAAGCTTGAAGGAGACCGCCATGCCACGACTCACCGGACTGTCCGACCAAGATGCCGGCCTTGGTGCCAAGATCGCGTACTTCTTCACCAAGCGGCGCTTCAAGCAGATGACGGGGCTGCAGACCGCGACAATGCTCGAGCCGCTGCGGATGTATGCGCATATCCCCAAGCTGCTCAGCGCATATGGCCGCTTGGAACTGGCGGAGTCGAAGATGGACATTCTCAGCCCCCGGCACCGTGCGCTCGCGGAGTTGAAGTCGGCGATGACGGTTCGCTGCGAGTACTGCATCGACCTCGGCTCGGCGATCGCCCGCGGCTGGGGGCTGACTGACGAGGAACTGTTAGCGATGTCCGACTACCAGAACGCCACCTGTTTCTCCGACCTCGACCGGCTGATACTCGACTACGCCACCGCGATCAGCCGGACGCCGGTCGAGGTGAGCGATGATCTATTCGACCGTCTGCGAACGCATTTCGACAACGCCCAACTCGTCGGGCTAACCCACGTCGTCACGCTCGGCAACCTTCGCGGCCGGTTCAACCTTGCGTTGGGCATCGGAGCCTCCGGTTTCAGCGAGGGCAGGGCGTGCCCGCTGCCCGACTCCGGTCAACGATGACAGCGGACGCGGACCTGGCAGCGCGATTCGAGGCGGCCCGGACGCATCTGGGCGCGGTGGCCTACCGCATGCTGGGCTCGGTCGCCGACGCCGAGGATGCCGTGCAGGAAGCGTGGCTGCGGATGACCGGCGTCGACGCCGGCCACGTGGACAATCTCGACGCGTGGCTGACGACCGTGGTGGCACGGATTTGCTTGAACACCTTGCGAAGCCGCCGGGCTGGGCCATCGGAAGAGCTCGTCGCCCAGCTGCCGGATCCCATCGTCGACGCTGTCGGCGACGCCGATCCTGAGCACCAGGCGATGCTGGCCGACGCGGTCGGAATGGCGCTGTTCGTGATTTTGGACACCTTGGCACCGGCGGAACGACTGGCGTTCGTCTTGCACGATGTGTTCGCGGTCCCGTTCGACCAGATTGCACCGGTCGTCGAGCGGACTCCAGAAGCTACCCGCAAACTGGCCAGTCGTGCGCGGCAGCGCATTCAGCAGGCCGCGCCCAGCCCGGACACCGATCTGGTGGCCCAGCACTCCGTCGTCGACGCTTTCTTCGCCGCCGGACGTGCCGGCGACTTGGATCGGCTGGTGGCCGTTTTGGACCCCGACGTGTCGTTGCGCGGCGACTTCGGGCCGGCCGGACAACGTTCGGTGCGAGGGGCGTCCACGGTTGCCGGGCTGGCCAAGGGCTACGCCGCCCCGGAACGCGAAGTCCGCCCAGCCGTCGTCAACGGGGCCGCGGGTGCGGTGATCCTCCTCGACGGCCGGGCAACCGCAATCATGGGCTTCGTCGTTCGCGGCGGACGGATCGCCGCGATCGACGTCCTAGCCGATCCCGAGCGGGTCGCGAGGATCGATCTGCGCGCCGTGACCGGTTAGCCGGTCGCTGCAAGTAGCAACGCCTGAGCGGAGTCGGGTGCGAGCGTCCAGCCACCTTGATTGACGAACGTGAGGTGCTGGGTGATCGGCGCCGGGAACTTCGGACCCGAGATGGCCACGTCAGCCGCGGCCGCATTCGGACCCGCCTGCTGAATGTTCGTCACGTCGTACGCCTGTGGGAACTTCCCGTCCTCGAAAGCCTTTCTCAGCTTGTGGTCAGCGTCGCGCCCCTGTTCGGAACTGATGCCGCCTGCAACCAGACCGGTCTTGCTGTGATACGAGACGCCAGGATTGGTCAGGTTGGTGCAGAGGCTGGACAGCTCGCCAGCGGTCGGCTCGCCCGGCGCGGGTGGCGGCGGGTCGAGCGGTGCGCTGAAGACGACGGGCGCCACCTGCGGTGCGCTGCTGGACGCCAGTGACGTCACGCCAGCCGCGGCCGCGCCAATTGTGGCTACGGCCGCCACCCCAGTGGCAAGCAATTTCACGGTCATCGTTGTCCCTTCGATTCGAATACCGGTGTCATTCTGCTGCTCATCGCCTGATCTGTGGCGACCCCCCAGGTAGCGGCGTGTCGTATTGCCTCTAGCCGGCGTGGATTCGCCACTCGGCGGCGTCGCGCTGCTGACGCCAGAACTCGTCGAATCGTCCACCCGCGGTGAGCAATTCGTCGACCGTGCCGTCCTCGACGATCTTGCCGGTGTCCAGGAAAAGAACCCGGTCGGCGTGCCGGATGCTGGCCAGCCGGTGGGCGACGATCACCCGGGTCCGCGGCTGGGGATCCGCGGTGAGGGCGTCGACAACCGCGGCCTCGTTCTCGGTGTCCAATGCGCTGGTCGCCTCGTCGACCAGCAATATCGGCGCAGGCTTGAGCAGGGCGCGAGCAATACTGACCCGCTGCCGTTCACCACCGGACAACGCCGAACCGGCTTCGCCGACGATCGTCGCGTCGCCGGCGGGCAACCTGCCGGTGAGTTCATCCACCCGCGCCAGCGCGACAGCCCGATTGAACTGCGCGTCGCCGGCTGCGGGATCTCCGGCCGAGACGTTCTCGCGGATGGTGCCGTGGAACAGGTAGGGATGCTGGAACACCACGCTGCTCGCGGCGCGGCGGGCGTCGGCGTCCAGGGTCGCGACGTCGACACCGTCGACAATGACGCGCCCGTGCGCGGGTTGGTACAAGCCGGCTATCAGCGACAGGATGGTGCTCTTGCCGGAGCCGGATGGCCCGACGATCGCTGTGGTGGTTCCCGGCTGCAGCGCGAAGCTCACGCCGTCCAGCACCGGAGCGCTTGTGCCGCCATAGCCGAACGTGACGTCCTCGAACTCGATGAGCGGCGCGTCGTGGTGGCCGCGTCGCGTTTCGGCTCCGGCAGTCATGATCGGGGCGCTGAGCACGGCGCGAATCCGGTCGAGGGTGGCACGGGTGCTCTCCAACGCCGGCCCCAGTTCGCTGATCGACGTGAACGGTTCCAGATAGCGGGCGATGACGACGATCAGGGCGATCGCCTCCGGGACGCTCAGTGTGTGCGTGACGGTCAATGCCGTTGTGGCGCCGGCGAAAAGGATCAGCGCCAACTGACTGGCCAGGCTGAACAGCAACTGGCCGGGGACCTGCATGGTCAGCAATCGCATGGTGGCGCCGTGCTGCGCCGCCAGCGCATCGCCGACCAGGCTTCTGGCCGGCTCCACCCGACGCGCTGCCCGCAACGCCTGCTGAGTTCGGGCGAACTCGATGATCCGTTCGGTGAGAGCCGTATTCGCCTCGGCGGCAGCATGATCGGCGCGACGGGCCAGTCGTGCCGACGCCCACAACGCTCCCAGCAACAGCGGTACACCACCCATGGCGGCCACGCCGAGCTGCCAGGACATCGGCAGCAATGCCACCGCGATCGCTGCCGGCAGCAGCACGGCGGTGAGCAGTGGCGTCAGCAGATTGACCACCAGGCCGACCAGCTCTGGCCCGGTCGCGGCGATCGCCTGCCGCGCCGTCGCGGTGTTGTCGGAGCTGAACCACTCCAGCCGGACATCCGGCAGTTGATCCGCGACGTCGTGCTGGGTGTGGTCGAGCACCGCGAAGCCCAAGTCGAAACCGATCCGCGCGGTCAGGGTGTCGATCGCCCATCCGGCCGCCGTCGCGGCGGTGAGCCAGCCCAGCCATCCGAGTGCCCGGTGTGGTGAATCGCTGAACAAGGCGCCTACCAACGGAACCAGCAGCACGGTGCCGACGGCACGCACGATCACCGAGACCATGGCGAGCACGGCATAGGCCATCACCTTGCCGCGGCGATCAGACGGGACCAGGCCGATCCAGGTGCGAATCATCGCGCACCCTCCTGCACCGTCGTGACGGTCACCGGGTCGCGGCGCCCGCTGTCCCACAGCCGTCGGTAGCGTCCTTCGGCGGCGAGTAAGTCGTCGTGGGTACCGCTTTCGGCGATCCTGCCGTGGTCCAGCACGACGATCTGGTCGGCTCCGGCGATGGTGTGCAGTCGATGCGCGATCACCAACACCGTGCGATCCCGGGTCAGCCGATTAAGTGCTTGCTGCACAAGATATTCCGATTCGGGATCGGCGAAGGCGGTCGCCTCGTCGAGGATCAGGACACTGGTGTCGGCCAGGATCGCGCGGGCGATCGTCAGCCGCTGGCGTTCGCCGCCGGAAAGACCGCTCGCCGCGCCAAGCATGGTGTCGTATCCGTCCGGCAACCGCATGATCCGGTCATGGATCTGCGCTGCACGGGCGGCGGCCTCGATCTGGGCCGGGGTCGCGTCGGGAACCGCCAGCGCGATGTTCTCCGCGACTGTGCCGTGCACGAGCTGCGTCTCCTGCAATACGAAGCCGACGCGGGTATAGAGCGCGTCGGCCGTCAGCGACCGAATATCTTGTCCATCAACGGTTATCGCACCCTGCTGTACGTCGTAGAAGCGGGCCAACAGGGCGGCCAGCGTCGACTTTCCGGATCCGGACGGGCCGACCAGCGCGGTCACCGTGCCGGGCCGCAGCGTCAGCGAAACGTCCTGAATCACCGGTACGCCGGGCCGGTAGCCGAAGGTGACCCGGTCGAACACGACGGTGGCCGACGCGTCACCGGCCGCAGCAGCCGGCTTGTCGGGCACGGCGAGTTCCGGTTCGTCGAGCGTGATCTGCAGGCGACGGGCGGCCAGCAACCCGGCGCGGATGCCGCCGATACCGTAAGCGATGTTAAGCAATCGGGCACCGAACGTGGTGCCCAGCAACAAGAACGGCAGCAAATCGACCGGGTTCATCCGGCCGGTAACGACCAGCAGCGTGCCGGTGCCGGCGATCAGCCACAGGAACGTCGAGGGGCGGGTGACGAGATCCATCATGGTCTTCTTGCCGGCCAGCGGGCGCTGCCAGTCGATGAGAAAACCGACGTATTCATCCAGACGACGGCGGAAACTCGACGCGGTGGCACCGCCGAAGACGCGGATCACCGGCTGACCTTCGAGGTAGGCGCCGGCCTCGCCGCTCATCCGCTCGGCCCACTTTTGCGATTGCGGGATGCGCGGGCCGGATTGAATCGTCATCGACGAGGTCAGCACCAGATACACCAGGACCGGCACGAACAACACCAGCGCCACCCGCCAGTCGACGACGAACAGGTAGACCAGCACCGCCAGTGGCGCGACGACCGCGGCGACGGCGTCTGGGATGGCGTGTGTCACTAGGTAATGCAGTGCCAGCGTGTCGTCCGCGACCAGCTGTTTGATCGACCCGGATCCGCGCGCGGTGAACCAGCCCAACGGCAACCGGGCCAACTTGCTCAGCAGCCGTGAACGTAAATCGCTGGCGAACCGGGCGTCGACGATGTGCAGCCACAACGTCAGGGCGGCAGCGAGCACCGTGCCGATACCCAGCAGCGCCACCGCCGCGAATCCGATCTCCTTCAACCGCGACGACTCCGCTCCGGACGCCAACAGCCTGGCCAGCTCGACCAGAAGCAGAAACGGCGCAAGCTGCACCAGCGTGATCACTGCCTGCAGCACACCGGAGGCGATCAGTGCCGACCGCAATGGCCCCAGCAACCGGCCCGCGGCCTGGGCACGCCAGCTCCCCCGCGCAGCCGGATCAGCAGTCGGCCCCTGTTGCACCACAACGCTTTCCGGCTGTCCCGAGATCGGCTCCTCGCCGCGCCGGGTGCCCATTGCGCGGCCGACGCTCCAATAAGCCTGCGCGTGGACTTCCGACTTGGGGAAGCCGAAGTCGTCGCGCAGCCGGGTCCGAACATGCTTGAGCGTGGTGGCTTCGGGTGTCGCCCAGGCATACCAGTCGGACCAGTCCCGGTTCTCGATGGACGCGGCCAGTGACTTCTCGTCGCGCCGGACGGTCCAGTGCACCCGCAGCCGGGGATGTTCCGCCAGCGGAATCAACCGGTCGTTGTCGTCGTGCTGCTCGAGGTACACCTCGATCGGAACATCGTCGGGGACGCTGCCGATGATCCCGTTGATGCCCGGGATCGACGCGGAGTCACCGATCAGCAGGTAGCCGGCGGGCTGCTCGTCGGGCGTGTCGAATCGCGACCCACCCATCAGCGACATCACCGCGATCGTCGCGCCGGGCTCGACGGTGCGCGCCCACTGCGACGCCGGGCCGGCCGGGTCGTGCAGCAACACATCGACCGCGAAACGGCCGGCGGGCACGTCGGCCTCGGAAATCGTGTACGCGCGCTGGAACTCGGTGCTCGAACCGTCGGGGTCGGGGAACCAGAATCGCAGCCAAGCCGCGGGTTCAGCCGCCGCGTCCTGGAACAGGGTCGGCGACTCCATCCGTATCCGTACGAAATGCGGTGCGATCGGGATGGTTTCGAGGACGGTCGCTGAGTGGTCGCGGGCGCCGAAGCCCCGCAGCATTGCGCCCTGGAACCCGCGCGCCATCAGCTGTCCATCGCGTCGCGGAGGCTCCGTGGCCGCATATCGGTCCAGTTCTCCTCGACGTACGCCAGACACTCCGCGCGACCGGCCTCGCCGAAGACCTTATGCCAGCCGGCCGGCAGGTCGGCGAACGTCGGCCACAAGCTGTGCTGGTTCTCGTCGTTCACCAGCACCACGAAGCTGCCGGTCTCGTCATCGAAGGGATTGGTGCTCATCATCTCTCCTGGTCGAAGCAGCGGCGCTGGAACCCAGATCGGCGCCGAGCACCCGATCCGACAGCAGCCCCAGGCAACTGAGGTTGGGGAAGCCGGGACCCTGGTTGAGCCCGGCGAGGTTGGGCAAGAACAGCTTCGGGGACACATCGACGACGGCCAGGTCGTGTCCGATCGCATCCTGTACCCGGTCACCGGTCAGCGGGCCACCCAGGCCCAGCTCCAGCAGATCGAGCGCGTCCTGACTGAACAAGGTGGTGAACCACAGCGGGTCGGCACCCGACCCGTCGATCACCAGGTCGAAACCATGGATGGTTTCCACGTTTTCGCTGCCCCGGTTGGTGGACAGCGTCAGCCGGATCTGCTCGTCGCGACCTACCGCATGGGCAACCCGTCCGCGCAGATGACGGATGCGATCGTCGGCCAGCAGGGCGTCCTGGACGTTGGACGAGAACACTCCGCGGTCGGTACGGGCAATCGCGTCGCGCCGTTCGTCCACGGTCAGCGCAGTCCAGTCGGTGGGGTCGGAGAACAGCGTGTTCTCGAAGAAGCTCTCGCCGCGGGTGAACAGCGTCACCTGCGGCGATATCACGGTGATGGTCGAAACCCGGTGCCGGAAAAGCTCGTTGAGCATGGCCGCCGCTGTCTCGCCGCCGCCGATGACCGCCACCCGCTCGGCGTTGATCCGCTCGTGCTGGCCCGCGCGATGCCAGAACTGCGCAATCGACAGCACCCGTGGGTTGCCCGGCAACAATGACCGTTCGGCCTGCCCGGGACCGGTGATCATCAAACCGTCGGCGTGCACGGTGGTTTCATCGGTGTGCAGCGCCCACTGCTCACCGTCGACGGCGAGACGGTCGACTTCGCCGTACACCACGTTCATCCCGATCTCGTCGGCCACCCAGCGCAGATACTGGCTCCAGCGGCGGTGCGTCGGTGCCGGCCGGCCGCGGTCGATCCACTGGGCGAATTCACTGGTGGCGATCAGATACGACTGCCAACTGTGTCGGGTCATCCGCTCGTCGAGCTCGGCGTTGCGGCGCGGAGCCAGCGACGAGCGGTACGGGAAGCCGACGTCTTTTTCCGGGCTTGTCCCCAGCCGCTGCGCGCCATCGGTCCAACCACCGCTGGCTTGCCAGTTGGCGCCGACCCCGAGCCGCTCTATGGCGACCACCTCGGGCGCGCCGACACCCATCTGTCTCAGCACGTGCGCCTTGGCGGCGACGGCCACCGCCTTCACCCCGGCGCCCAGCACGGCAAGTGTGGTCATGTCACGATCTCCTCGAGCGCCTGGGTCCAAAGTGTTTGCAATGCAGCGATATCCGACTTGCTGAGGATGTCGGGCAGCGCACGCCACTGGGTGACCAGCACCTGGTGCTCGCCGCTGCCGAGCACGGTGGCCAGCAGGCTGAGCTCGTAACGCACCGCCAGTTCGGGTTCTGGCAGCGGCGACACTCCGTTCAGCAGCCCACGATCCAGCCACAGTCCGCTGGTGCCGCCGACTTCGGCGCGACCCAGATAGTTCAGCAGCAGCTGCGGCTCGCTGAACTCGACGAGCCGGCCGGCGGTGTCGCCGCGCAGGTAGCGCAGCAGCCCGTAGTCGATGCCATCGCCGGGGATCGCCGTCAGCAATTCCCGCACCTGTCGCGGATCCTCGGTGTCCACCCGCAGCGGATAGATCGCGCTGAGAAGTCCGACTGTCTCGGCGGTGTCCATGCCACCGTCGAACAGGGCATCGGCGCGGCCGTGGGTTTCCAGCGCGAGCAACGGCGGCGGGGTCGGCTGGCCGCGGTCTTGTCGCCACCGCGTCACCATTCGCGACGCGGCGGCGATCAGGATCTCGAAGACCGGCAGACCGGACTGCAGCAGCCGCGCAGTGCTGTTAACGTCGAGCATCGCCGTCTGCACCAGCAGCCCACCGGCACGGTCGGTTTCGGGGCTGAGTCGTCGCTCACCCAGCTCGGGGTCGTCACCATCGAGCTGTGCAACCCAATATGGCTCGCTGTCAAAGGATTCGGCTCGCTCGGTCAGGGCGCGGACCCAGCGGCGGTAACTGGTCTGCTCGCGGACGGGGACCGGCGTCCTCCCGTCGATGAGTGCATGCAGGGCCGCGTCGAGCTCGCCGAGCACCACCTGCCACGAGACGGGGTCCATGGCCAGAACGTGGGCGGCCAACAGCAGGACACTCTGCCCGCTCAGCGGGCGCAACCAGACCGCTGCCAACAGCTTTCCGCGTTCGGGGTCAAGGCTTTCGATGGCTTGGCCGGTGTGGACGCCGACGGCAGCGTGCATGTCACCGGACACCGGAACCTCGGTGAGGAGATCGCCGGGTTGTCCGGGATGCAGAGTCATGGTGGCGCGGTCCAGGCGACTGCGCAGCACCTCATGGCCGTCAACGATGGTCGCCAGCGCCGCCCGTAGTTGCTCACCGGTCACGTCGATCGGTAACCGGATGGCTTCGGCCTGTGCCAGTCTGCGCGGCTCGCCGAATTCGTAGAGCCACTTCGCATTGGCCAGTAGCGGGATCGGTCCGCTTTCGGCTTCGGCATCGTCCGGCGCTCCGGCCATCTCGGCGGCCTCGGCGTCGATAGAACCAGCCAGCTCGCGGACGCTGCCACACTCGAGCACCAGCCGGGCACGCAGCGGGATACCGCGCCGGCGGGCGGACTGCACGACGGAGAGAGCCACAATGCTGTCCAGGCCCAGCTCCAGGAAATCGGCGTTTGGGTCGATACGAGCGACCTGCAGGATTTCCGCGAGCAACTCGATGAGGGCGGATTCGGTGGCCGTCTGCGGCTCGGTATCCCCCGATTCCACACACGCCGCCGAATCGATTGCCGCCAAGGCAGCTTCGTCCAGTTTCCCGTTCGGGGTGAGCGGGATGTCGTCGACGATGACGATGCGTTGCGGGACCATATAGCGGGGCAGCCGGGCGATCAGCATGCGGCGCAACTCGGTGACCGATGGTGATCTTCCCGACGAATCCCGCAGCGCCACATAAGCGGTCAACCGCGGAACGCCTTGCCGCTGGTGCACCCCGACGCTGGCGTGCCGCACTGCCGCATGCGACTCGAGTGCGACCGCGATCTCGGCGGGCTCCACACGATGCCCGCGGATTTTCACCTGCGCATCCGCGCGACCGACGTATTGCAGAGATCCGTCTGGTTGGCGCCGCACCAAATCGCCGGTGCGATACATGCGTTCGCCGGCGACGAAGGGATCGGCGACGAAGCGCTGCACGGTTTCGGGTGCGCGGTGCAGGTAGCCCCGGGCCAACTGGGCGCCGCCGAGGTACAGCTCCCCCGCAACCCCGTGCGGGAGCGGGCGCAACGCGGAGTCCAGCACGTAGCCGCGGGTGCAGTGGGTCGGCCGCCCGATCGACGGCTCATCGTGGCGGTCGATCGCCGCGACCACCGCCTCGACGGTGGTTTCGGTGGGGCCGTAACAGTTGAAAGCCGTCATCGCCGTGCGGCGGCACTGCATCCGGATGAAGGACCACGCGCCGCCGCCGAGCGCTTCACCGCCCAACGCCAGCACCGCCAGCGGCACCCGCGTCAACAGGCCGGCCGCCCTCAATTGGGCGAACATCGACGGGGTGGTGTCGATCATGTCGACGCCGTGTTCGGCGATGGCCGCCACCAATGCCTCGGCATCGGTTTGGGTGTGTTCGTCGACGACGTGTACGGCGTGCCCGCCGAGCAGGGCGACCAACGGCTGCCAGGCCGCATCGAAAGCGAAGGACCAGGCGTGTGCGATACGCAGCGGGCGGCCCAGGCGAGCCGCCGCGGGTGTCACGACATGGTTCAGGTGGTCGTCGGCGTACGCGCTGACCGCGGCGTGGGTTCCGATGACGCCCTTGGGTTCTCCGGTTGTGCCCGAGGTGAAGACCACGTAGGCGGCCTGCTGTGGATGGACCTCGATCGGGCGGAAATCGTCGGGACCGTCGGCGGCGAAGTCTTCGTCGATCACGATGGCGGCGCCGCTCTGGCGCAGAATGGAGTTCACCCGTTCCGCCGGCATCGCCGGCTCCAGGGGCACGTACATCGCGCCCGCCTTCAGCGCCGCGAGGATCGCTACAACGTAGTGCGGGCCACGGGAAAGCTTGATAGCAACGGGGGTTTCCGCGCCCGCGCCGCGGGCGGCAAGCGCGCCGGCCAGCCGGTTGGCCCTCGCGTCGAGTTCGCCGTAGCTCAGCCTCCCGCCCGCCCAGGTGATGGCCGGGTTATCCGGTGTCTGGGCGGCGATCGCCGCGAACCGGGTGTGAATCCCCTGCCCCGTCGACGGTTTCGCCGAGCCGGCGCCGAGCGGTACCGCCTCCTCGGGGAGCAGGACGCTGACGTCGCGCAGCGGGCGATCCCACCGATCCAGCAACCGCTCGGCGGTGCACAGCAGCCGCTCGCCGAGTGCCGAGGCGGTTGTCTTCCCCAGTGCGCCGTCGATCACTTCGACCATCAGGACCAGTCCGCCGTCCGCCATGTGCGCGGCAAGCACGATCGGGAAATGGGTGAGGCTTTCCACCGCGGCGGGCCGGAAGGTGACGCCGGTGCTGACCAACTCGTCGTTGGCCGAGATGCCACCGGTCGGGAAATTCTCGTAAACCAGCAGACTGTCGTACATCTCGCCGACACCGCCCAGTGCCCGCAGCTGCGCATGCCCGAGATAGCTGTGTTCGCGCAGCATCGCCGAATCGCGCTGCACGGCGCGGCACTGCTCGCCGACCGTGGCGGCGCTGTTCAGCTGCACCCGCAGCGGCACGGTGTTGATGAACAGGCCGACCATGGTTTCGACGCCGGCCAACTCGGCGGGCCGGCCCGACACCGTCACCCCGAACACGACATCGGCACGGTCGGTCAGGCGGGACAAGATCACCGCCCAAGCCATCTGCAGCAACGTATTCAGCGTGACCCCGCGTACACGAGCACCCGCAACCAACCGGTCGGTGGCTTGGGGGCCAAGTTGCAACTCGGTGCGCTGCGGCAGGCGGGTCGACGTGCGTGCGGCGTCCGTGCCCCCATAGGCCGCCGCCAGCAGGGTCGGGCCAGGCAGCGCCGCGAGATGCTCGCGCCAAACCCGTTGGCTGGCCTCCAGATCGCGGCCGGCCAGCCAGCCGATGTAGTCCCGGTACGGACGTGGTGCCACCGGCAGCGCGGCAGGGTCGCCCCCGGCGCGATACAGGATCATCATCTCGGTGACGAACACCGGTAGCGACCAGCCGTCGATCACGATGTGGTGCGCGGTAATCACCAATCGCCAGCGCGCATCCGGCAATTCGATGAGCAGAAACCGGATAGCCGGCAGCCGTTCGAGGTCAAACGGGCGGCGCCGTTCCTCGGCTTCCAACGCCTCGATGTCCTGTTCGGCGGCGGTGATCTCCCGCCACGGCAGCTCGACTCGCGACGGCACGATCTGCACGGGTCGGGCAATCCCGCGGCTGAAGAAGCTGGCCCGCAGATTGGGGTGCCGAATCAGCATTTTCGCCGCGCAGTCGCGCAGCAAGCCAACGTCGAGAGCGCCGTAGATGTCGGCCGCCATTCCGATCACATACGGATCGTCGGCGGGTTCCCCTTCGGTGAATTCGGCCAACGCGGTCAGCGAGTACAGGCCCTCTTGGAGAGGGCTGAGCGCCATCACATCCTCGATGTCCGGCGCGATGTCGGCCTGAGTTTCGGCTTCGGCGGCCGTCATGATGTTCCGTCGCGGGACTTCGACCACAGCTGGGTCACCGCAGCCAAGTCGGTAGCCGACAGACCCGACGTGGTCATCGGCTCGAAGCGAGTTTCACCGGCGGCGGACCCGTTGTCCGACGAAGCGCCGTCCACTTCCAGCGCATCGACAGCGGCGGCCAACTGCTGCACGGTCGGGTTCTCGAAGATCATCCGCGGGTTCACCGGCAGGCCGACAGCCCTTGCCCGCGAGGCTAATTGGACCGACAGAATGCTGTCACCGCCGAGTGCGAAGAAGTCGTCGAATCGCCCGACATCGGGGGTCGACAGCAATTCGGCGAACACGGTGGCCAGTGCACGCTCGGTGTCGGTGCGCGATGGTTCGGTGCGGCCGCTGGTGCTGACCGCCGGCCGCGGCAGCCCCGGCCGATTCAGCTTGCCCGACTCGGTTTTCGGCATCGCGTCGAGCACGGTCAGCGAGGACGGCACCATGTATCCGGGCAGCGTCGCGCTGAGCGCGGCACGCACCGAGGCGGCGAACGCCGCTTTGTCGGCGTCCTCGGTGATGGCCTCTTGCGGCACAACGTATCCCGCGAGGCTGGCGCCGTCGTGCACCTCCCAGGTTCGCGCGGCCGCGGCGGCGACACCATCGGCTGCCGCCAGCGCGGCTTCGACCTCGGCAAGCTCGACCCGGAATCCGCGCACCTGCACCTGGTGGTCGGCCCGGCCGGCGAACTCCAGTCGCCCGTCGTCGGTCCACCGGGCCAGGTCGCCGCTGCGATACAACCGGCTACCGGGTTCGGCGCCAAACGGATTGGCGATGAAACGTGACGAGGTCAGGCCGGGACGCTTCCAGTAACCACGCGCCAGCTGGTCGCCTGCGTAGTACAACTCGCCGACCACGCCAACCGGTACCGGGCGCAGCCCGTCATCCAGCAGATAGGCCTGCGCCCCGGCGACCGGCGACCCGACCAGCGGGCGTGGCGGGCTCAGCCGCCCTCGGGACACCGCACCGGAGGTCTCGGTGGAGCCGATGTTGTTCAGCAGCTCGGGACCTGGCCCGACGCCGTCGCCGCACGCGGCCGTCAGCCGCTGCAACAGCGAGATGCTCACCGGTTCTCCACCGCACACCAGGCGGGCCAGCGACCGCACCGACTCCGGCGCGCTGTCCACCAAGGCCGATACCAGGCTGGGCACCGCGGTGATTTGCGCGACAGACTCGCGTTTCATCAGCGCCGCAAGCGCTTCCGCGTCGCGGTGCTCGGCGTCGTCGGCCAGGATCATGGTGGCACCGGCGGCCAAACCGGCCAGCAATTCCATGCCGCCTTCGAGGAAGGTCATCGAGGCTTGCGACAGGCGGATGTCTTCGGCTTTCGGCGGATAGTGCCGCAGCTGCCAATCCAGCCGGGCGGCCATCGCACGTTGAGTTCCCACCGCGCCCTTGGGTTTTCCAGTCGACCCGGAGGTGAAGACCAGATACATCGGATCGTCGGGATGCGGCAGTGGCGGCCTCGATGTCGGCGGCTCCGATCTCTCCATGACGGCCCGGACCTCGGGGCTATCGAGCGAGACCACTGCCGCCGCATACTCGTCCGGCATGGTGTCGACGGCCTCGACCGTTGCGACCACGACCTGGGGCGCGACGTCGTCGAGCATGAACTGCTTACGTACCGCTGGATAGGCGGGATCGATCGGGAAATACGCGCCGCCGGCCTTGACGATGGCCAGCAACGCCACCACCATGTCGAGGCCCCGCCGGCTCGACAGCCCGACGAACGATCCCGGCCGCACACCGCGATCGGTGAGCAGTGCCGCCAGGTTGTCCGAACGGCGATGCAGCGCAACGTAGTCCAGGTCCTCACCTGAGCACCGCACCGCGATGCGCCCGGCGCCGCACTGCCTGCTGGCCTCGAGCATTTCCGGCACCGTGCGTGGCCGATCGGCCGGCGGCTGATCGCCGCGACTCCACTCGGTCAGAATCCGGTGCTGCTCGTCGGCGTCGGTCAACACCACGTCGCGCAGACTCTGATCGATGTCTTCGGCGAACTCGGTGACGACCCGGGTCAGCCAGCCGGCCAACCGTTCGATGGTGCGCCGTTGGTAGAGCTCGGTTCGGAAGATGAGGTGGCCGTTATAGCCGATGTCGTCGGACCCGTCAGTGCCGAAGAAGTTGACGCTGAGGTCGGCGTGCGCCATGTCGAAAACCGGGTCCAGCGACGTGCATACGGTGTCTTGGCCGTGGGACGCCGATTCGATGACTCGTGAGGCGGGAAGATGATCGCGCACGTGCACGACGACCTGAAACAGCGGATTACGCGACAGCGATCGCACCGGGCTGACGCTGTCGACCACCCTGTCGAACGGTAGATCCTGGTGGGCGTAGGCGGCCAGCGCGGTCTCGCGTGCCCTGCTCAGCACGTTACGCAGCGTGGGGTTGCCACGTAAATCGTTGCGCAGCACCAGGATGTTGACGAAAAAGCCGATCAACTGATCGAGTTCGGCCTCCGGGCGCCCGGCGACCGGCGTGCCCAAGGGAATGTCCACGCCGCTTCCCACCTTGTGCAGCACCACGGCGACGGCGGCCTGCAGCGCCATGAACTCGGTGACGCCCAACTCGCGGCACCGTTCCGCGAGCTTGGCGCGGGTCGCAGCATCGATACGGAATGTCACCGACTCGCCGTCTCCGCTGGGCAGTGGCGGGCGGGGAAAGTCGGGTCGAAGCCCGCTGTCCTCTGGTAGACCGGCCAGTTGACTCGTCCAGTAGTCCCGCTGCTCGGCGGCGACCGCCGTCTCTTGTCCGCCCGGCTCGCCCAGGAAAGTGCGTTGCCAGGCAGCGTAATCCGCGTACTGCACGCGCAGCGGCGCCCACGACGGGGCCTCACCGTCGCGCCGCGCGCGGTAGGCGGTGATGACGTCGGAGAACAACACGCCCGCGGACCAGTGGTCGGACGCGATGTGATGGACGACCAGCGACAGCACATGTTCGCCGCCGTCTCCGGTGTGCAGCACGGCGATTCGGATCGGCCATTCGCGGTCCAGTTCGAAACAGTGCCGGCGCTCGGCCTCGAGTTGTTCCTGCAACCACTCATCGCCATCGCCGGCGTCGCGGCGCACCGCAAGCTCGGTGACCGGGTTTACCACCTGGTATGGAACGCCCTCGGCATCGATGTAGGTGGTGCGCAGGATCTCGTGACGGGCCACGACGTCACCGACCGCGGCGATCAGGGCGTCGATGTCCCACGGTCCCGTCAACTTCGCGGCGAACGGGATGTTGTTGATTGGACTCGGCCCGTCGACGCGGAACGCGAACCAGCTACGCAGTTGCGATGCCGACAGCGGTAGCGGTTCGTCGTGGGTGGTCGCAACGAGTTTGGGTCGTGCCTGCGCACGGCCACCGGATCGCAGCTCGTCGACCCGCTCGGCCAGCAGTCCGACCGTGGCGAGCTCGAAGATGTCGCGAATACCCAGCTCGACTTCGCATTCCGAGCGGATCGCGGTGGCCAGTTTGGTGGCCACCAGCGAGTGGCCGCCGAGATCGAAGAACGAGTCGTTTACGCCGACCCGATCGTGACCGAGCAGGCTGGAAAACATTGCGGCGATGCGACGTTCGGTCACGGTAGCGGGGTCGCGGTATTGCGCCTTCGCCGCGATTTCAGGTTCCGGCAATGCCGTACGGTCGATCTTGCCGTGCGCCGTGATCGGTATCTCGTCGAGCACCACATAGGCGGCCGGGGTCATGTATTCCGGCAGCGCTGCCGCCACCCTCGACCGAATCCGCTCGAGGTCAACGGTGTCGCGGCCGGCGCCGTCGGCGGGCGTCACATAACCCACCAGGCTCTTGCCCAGATGCGGCAGGTCCGCGGTCAGCACAACGGCCTGCCCGACGCTGGGGTCAACCGAGATCGCGGCGCCGACCTCGCCGAGTTCGATGCGGAAGCCACGGATCTTCACCTGTTCGTCGGCGCGACCGACGAATTCGATATCGCCGTCGGCGTTGCGGCGTGCCAGGTCGCCGGAGCGGTACAGCCGGGCGCCGGGCGTGAAGGGATCGGCGACGAAGCGTTCCGCGGTCAGACCGGGCCTGCGATGGTAGCCGCGAGCCACATGCGTTCCGCCGATGTAGATTTCGCCGATCACGCCCACCGGAACTGGTTGTAGCGCGTCGTCGAGGAGATGCACCTGGGTATTGATCTTGGGCCGGCCGATCGGCACCACCCGGGTGCCCTGCGCGCCCTCCACGGGGTAACTGGTGGCATTCACCACGGTTTCGGTGGGGCCGTAGAAGTTGTACAACAGCGCGTCGAAGGTGGCGTGAAATTTGTCGGCGATCTCGCCGGGTAGGGGTTCACCACCGATGGGCACCCGGCGCAGGGTGCGCCACTGGTTGACGCCGGGCAGCGACAGGAACAGGCCGAGTAGCGAGGGAACGAAGTGCATCGAGGTGATGCCCTCGCGGCGCAGCAACTCGGTCAGGTATCCGATGTCGCGCAGGCCGTCCGGTCGCGGAATCACCAGGCGTGCACCGCAAATCAACGTGCCGAAGATTTCGCCCATCGACACGTCGAAGCTGGGGGAGGCCACTTGAAGCAGCCGGTCAGTTTCGTCGACTCGGTATTCCCCGCCGAACCAGACGAAGTACTCGGCGATCGGCGCGTGCGGCACCGGTACGCCTTTAGGCAAACCGGTCGAACCCGAGGTATAGATCAGATAGGCGGTGTTGTGCGGGCTCAGCGGACGCACCAGCTCGGCGCTTCCCGGGGCGGTCGCCGGATAGTCGGCCAGCCCGGTAACCGGTTCGCGCAAAACCAGTTTCGCCGCCGCATCATCCAGAATGAACGCCAGTCGGTCGTCCGGATAGGTCGGATCGACCGGCAGATACACCGCTCCGGCTTTGAGAATCCCCAGCGCGGTGATGACCAATTCCGGCGACTTGTCCAGCAAGACCGCCACGCGGTCCTCGGTACCGATTTCTTGGCGGATCAGCCAATGCGCCAACCGGTTTGATTCCTGGTCGATCTCGCGATAGCTGTACTGACGACCCTCGTAGACGACGGCGACGGCGTCCGGCGTCCGGGCCGCGCGCGCGGTGACCAGGTCCGGCAGCGTGCTGGCCGGGGTGCTGAAGGTTTCACCCGACGACACTTGGCGCAGCCACGCGGCGTCGTCCTCGCTCATCAGTCCGCATGCCGCCAGCGTGATATCGGGATCTGCGAGCGCGTTATCCAACAGGACGCCGTAGTGCTGCAGCAGTTGCTCCACTAACGGTCGATCCAAAACCTCAACCAGGTATTCGGCTTCGACGATGGCGCCGCGATCCGAACCCTCTGCGGTCCCGCTCAATTCGACCATCAAACTCAGCGGCAATTGGCTCACATGGCCGCGCAGCTCGGCCCGCTCACACCGCACACCTGGCGGGCAGAAGCCGCCGCCGTCGGGCTCACGCAGTCCGAAGCTGACGCGGGTCATTCGCTCGGCCCCGTGCCTGCGGTCCGGGTTGGAGGCACGGACCAGCCATTCCAGGTCGACGCGGGAGTGCGCGAAGGCGCCTAGCGCGCCGTCCCGGGTCTGTACCAGGAGCTCGCGGAACGTCAACCGCGGCTCCGGCCGCATCCGCATCACCAGGGTGTTGCCGTAATAGCCGATCGCGCTCTCGGTCCCGGCGCTGCGATTCAGCACCGGGGCGGCGACCAGGAAGTCCGATGCGTGCGTGTAGCGATGCATCAGCGCGCCGAACGCAGCCATCAACACCATGTAGGGGGTGGCGCCGGTTTCCCTGGCTAGCGTCGCGGCACGGTGGATGGTTTCCGCCGACAGCCCCGCGGTGGCCCGCTGCGCGCGCCAGGTGCTGGGCACCACCGAGCCATTGGGGCCGGGAAGCTCAAGTGGCTCAGGCAGATCCGTCATCATCGAACGCCAATAGGCCTGGTCCTCGTCGCTGCTTCGCACCGGGTCGGTGGCGATATTCACCGGCGACGGTCTGCTGCCGTCGACGTAGGCTCGGGTGAGGTCGCTGAAGAACGGAGCCCACGAACCGTCGTCCCAGGCGACATGGTGCGCAGTCAGCAGCAGGATCAACTCATTCGGGCTCACCCGCGCGGCGGCGACCCGCAACGGCGAATCCGCAGTCAGGTCGAACGGCTGCGCAAACTGTCGCTGCGCCAGCACTTCCAGTCTGAGCCGGCGGGCTTGCTCGGCAAGCCCGGACAAGTCGTGCTCCGCCCAGTCCGGCCGCAGATCGTCACGAACCATCGGATACGGATTGCCGTCACTGTCGGTCTGATACGTCGTGCGCAAGATCGGATGACGCACCGCGACCGCCTCCACCGCCTGCCGCAGCCGGGCGATATCGACATTGCCGATGACGCGATAGGAGACGCAGATGTTGAGCAACGCGCTGCCGGGGTCGACCGATTGGACGAACCACATCCGGCGCTGGCCATCGGACATCTCCGGAAGCTGTTTGGTATCCGTCGGGTCGTCGGCGACCGCCGGTCGAGCCAGGCCACGCGCAGCGATCTTGCGGCGCAACAGTTCCAGGCGTTGCGCGTCGAGCGTGCCGAGGCCGGTGGTGTCAGTCACGCGTGGATTCCAACCTTCCTCGTGTCTCGGCCGTTGGTCGGGCCAGAGCCCAAGACGTTGATCAATTCGTTGACGGTGATTCCGCCGAGCATCCGCGCCACCGGCGCCGACTGCCCCACCGCCCGGCGCAGGCGCCGGCGTAGATCGAGCGCCAACAACGAATCCAAACCGAGGTCAATGAGCGATGCTGTCGGGTCGATCGACACCGAATCGCCCAGGTGTAACGTCGCCGCGAGTTCGCCCCGCACGACGTCGGCGAGTGGTCGCCCGTCGGAGTGGTTGCGCTGCTGGGCATCCGCCAGGTCCGACGGCGGATGGAACGGCATCGAGATTCCCTGACTCTCGAAAAACACCCGAAGCCGATCGAAGTCGGCGTCGAAGATCAGCGGATCGTCGCCATGCCGACCCAGGCTGGCGTCCACGGCCAGCTCGGGCCGCATGGCAACGAGACCCGAGCGCTGAGTGCGGGCGATCTCATCTGCCGTTACGACTCCGGCGTCTTGCCACAGTCCCCATCGAATCGCCGTGCAGTCCGAGCCCCGCGACCGCAGTTGGGCAGCCAGCACATCGAGAATCCGGTTCGACGCCGCGTACGCGGCGTGGCCGTGACCACCCCAGACCCCAAACACCGACGAGCAAGCCAAGATCCGGCAGTCCGGCTGCAACGGCCACACGTCGGCCATCACCGCCAGCCCCGTTACCTTCGCGGCACACACCGCCGCGACGTCCGCACCGGTGAGGTCGGCGTGGACGGATGCCGCGGCGATTCCCGCGGTGTGGATCAGCATCGATGCGCCGGTGCCGCCGTATTCGGCGGCGACGGCCGATACCGCCACGCGA
>NZ_DATNJW010000714.1:0-10644 GCF_035603715.1 Mycobacterium sp.
TCAAGCAGAGTGACAAGACCAAGAAGACCGGTACGACAGTCCGGTTCTGGGCCGATCCCGGGATCTTCGAAACGACGAACTACGACTTTGAGACCGTGGCTCGCCGACTTCAAGAGATGGCCTTCCTGAACAAGGGCCTGACCATCAACCTCAGCGACGAGCGGGTGACCAAAGAAGAAGTCGTCGACGAGGTCGTCAGCGACACCGCCGAAGCCCCGAAGTCCGCGGAAGAAAAGGCCGCCGAATCAGTTGCGCCGCACAAGGTCAAGCACCGGACATTCCACTATCCGGGCGGCCTGGTCGACTACGTCAAGCACATCAACCGGACCAAGAATCCGATCCATGTCAGCATCGTGGATTTCTCCGGGAAAGGCCCCGGCCACGAAGTCGAGATCGCTATGCAGTGGAACGGCGGCTACTCGGAGTCGGTACACACCTTCGCCAACACGATCAACACCCACGAGGGCGGTACCCACGAGGAGGGCTTCCGGGCGGCCCTGACGACGGTGGTGAACAAGTACGCCAAGGACAAGAAGCTGCTGAAAGACAAGGACCCCAACCTGACCGGCGACGACATTCGCGAGGGTCTGGCCGCGGTGATCTCGGTCAAGGTCAGCGAACCGCAGTTCGAGGGCCAGACGAAGACGAAGCTGGGCAACACCGAGGTGAAGTCGTTCGTGCAGAAGATCTGCAACGAGCAGCTGTCGCACTGGTTCGAGGCCAATCCCGCCGACGCCAAGACAGTGCTGAATAAAGCGGTGTCATCGGCGCAAGCGCGCATCGCGGCCCGCAAGGCACGAGAGTTGGTGCGGCGCAAGAGCGCAACTGACCTGGGCGGTCTGCCGGGCAAGTTGGCCGACTGCCGTTCCACCGACCCGCGACGCTCGGAACTGTATGTAGTGGAGGGGGATTCGGCCGGCGGCTCGGCGAAGAGCGGTCGCGACTCGATGTTCCAGGCGATCCTGCCGTTGCGAGGCAAGATCATCAACGTCGAGAAGGCCCGCATCGACCGGGTGCTGAAGAACACCGAAGTCCAGGCAATCATCACCGCGCTGGGCACCGGGATCCACGACGAATTCGACCTCGCCAAGCTGCGCTACCACAAGATCGTGCTGATGGCCGACGCCGACGTGGACGGTCAGCACATCTCCACGCTGCTGCTGACGTTGTTGTTCCGGTTCATGCGGCCGCTGATCGAAAACGGCCACGTATTCCTGGCGGCGCCGCCGCTGTACAAGCTGAAGTGGCAGCGTAGCGAGCCCGAGTTCGCCTACTCCGACCGCGAGCGCGACGGGCTCATCGAGGCGGGCAAGAAGGCCGGGCGGAAAATCAACGTCGAAGACGGTATCCAGCGGTACAAGGGTCTCGGTGAGATGGACGCCAAGGAGTTGTGGGAAACCACGATGGACCCCTCGGTGCGGATCCTGCGCCAGATCACCCTCGATGACGCCGCCGCGGCCGACGAGTTGTTCTCGATCCTGATGGGCGAGGACGTTGAGGCGCGCCGAAGCTTCATCACGCGCAACGCGAAAGACGTTCGCTTCCTGGATGTTTAGCGACATCTGACACCCGTACACATTTCCCCAGTGAAATCTCCCGGATGAGGAATAGATGACAGACACCACGCTGCCCCCCGGCGGCGAAGCCGGCGACCGGGTCGAGCCCGTCGACATTCAGCACGAGATGCAGCGCAGCTACATCGATTACGCGATGAGCGTGATCGTCGGCCGCGCATTGCCCGAAGTGCGCGACGGCCTCAAGCCGGTGCACCGCCGGGTGCTCTATGCGATGTTCGACTCCGGGTTCCGCCCGGACCGCGGCCACGCCAAGTCGGCGCGGTCGGTCGCCGAGACGATGGGTAACTACCACCCGCACGGCGACGCGTCGATCTACGACACCCTGGTCCGGATGGCGCAGCCGTGGTCGCTGCGCTACCCGTTGGTCGACGGGCAAGGAAACTTCGGCTCGCCGGGCAACGACCCGCCAGCCGCCATGCGGTACTGCCTCACCGGTGACGCGCTTGTCCGGCTGCCGCTCGGGCAGTCGGTACGGATCAAGGATGTCGTTTCGAGTGCCCGCCCTAACTCCGACAATGCTGTCGATCTGAAAGTCCTTGACCGACATGGCAACCCAGTGTCGGCGGACCGGCTGTTCCACTCCGGCGAGCATCAGACCTACACCGTCCGCACTGCCGAAGGCTACGAAGTCACCGGAACGTCCAACCACCCATTGCTGTGCCTGGTCGACGTCGGCGGCGTGCCCACCCTGCTGTGGAAGCTGATCGAGGAGATTCGGCCAGACGATCATGTCGTTCTGCAACGGACGCAACCCGTCGAGCTGGGTCCCGCTGACTGGCAGCCCACGATGGAAGCGCTGCTGCTCGGGGCGTTCATCAGTGAGGGCTTTGTCTCAGCCAACCGCGCTGGCTTCAACAACCTCGACGGCGACTACTTCGACACGGTGGTTGCGGCCTACGACGCGGTTGTCGGTGGGCCGCGATACGTCTCCAGCCGCCACATCGCGTCGGGATCGATGCTGCATGAACTCGATATCCACAATCTGACGGCCCTGAAACAGAGTCGGCTCGGTGAGCTGACGGGTCAGCGGTCGGCAGGCAAGGTCGTGCCGGAGTGGCTCTGGCAGTCACCGGCAGCAGTGAAGCGGGCATTCCTGCAAGCACTGTTCGAAGGCGATGGATCCTGCTCACTGTTGCCGCGCAACACTATTCAAATCTCGTACTCGACGCGCAGCCAACGGCTGGCCACGGATGTCCAGAAGATGCTGCTTGAGTTCGGCGTGGTGTCCAAGCGGTACCGCCACGCCACTGGCGAGCACAAGGTGGTCATCACCAATCGAGCGCACGCCCAGTCGTTTGCCGGTCAGATCGGATTCGGCGGTGCCAAACAGGACAAGCTCACCGGAATCCTCGATTCCCTGCCGGCGTATGCGGGCAGGGACGGTGACCACGTTCCCGGGCTGGCGGCGTTCATCCGCAAGCATGCCGGCGGCGCAGGGGCTGACCGCGATTGGCTGACGCGGCACAACATCGATCGCCTCCAACGCTGGAGTTCCATTGGCGCCGAGATCCTTTCGCACATCGCTGACCCCGATGTCCGCGCCATCGCAACCGAGCTGACCGACGGCAGGTTCTACTATGCGCGCGTCTCGTCGGTCACAGACGCCGGAGTGCAGCCGGTGTACAGCCTCCGTGTCGATACCGAGGACCACGCCTTCATCTCGAACGGCTTCGTCAGCCACAACACCGAAGCGCGGCTCACCCCGCTCGCGATGGAGATGCTGCGTGAAATCGACGAGGAGACAGTCGATTTCATTCCCAACTACGACGGCCGTGTGCAAGAGCCGACGGTGCTGCCGAGCCGGTTCCCGAACCTGCTGGCCAACGGGTCGGGCGGTATTGCGGTCGGAATGGCGACCAACATCCCGCCGCACAACCTGCGCGAGTTGGCCGAGGCCGTCTACTGGTGCCTGGACAACCACGAGGCCGACGAAGAGGCCACCCTGGCCGCGGTCTGCGAGCGGGTCAAGGGTCCGGACTTCCCCACCTACGGGCTGATCGTCGGATCGCAGGGCATCCACGACGCCTACACCACCGGCCGCGGATCGGTCCGGATGCGCGGAGTCGTTGAGGTAGAAGAAGATTCGCGCGGCCGCACTTCGCTGGTGATCACCGAGCTGCCGTATCAGGTCAACCACGACAACTTCATCACCTCGATCGCCGAGCAGGTCCGCGACGGCAAGCTGGGCGGCATCTCCAACATCGAGGATCAGAGCAGCGACCGGGTCGGCTTGCGCATCGTCGTGGAGATCAAGCGCGACGCGGTGGCCAAGGTGGTGCTGAACAACCTCTACAAGCACACCCAGCTGCAGACCAGCTTCGGCGCCAACATGTTGTCGATCGTCGACGGGGTGCCGCGCACGCTGCGCCTCGACCAGATGATCCGCCACTACGTCGAGCACCAACTCGATGTGATCATCCGGCGGACCACTTATCGGCTGCGTAAGGCAAACGAGCGCGCACACATCTTGCGTGGTTTGGTGAAAGCCCTTGACGCACTGGACGAAGTCATCGCGTTGATCCGCGCGTCGGAGACCGTCGACATCGCACGGGCCGGCCTGATCGAGCTGCTCGACATCGACGAGATCCAGTCCCAGGCCATCCTCGACATGCAGTTGCGGCGCCTGGCGGCGTTGGAGCGGCAGCGCATCATCGACGACTTGGCCAAGATCGAGGCCGAGATCGCCGACCTGGAGGACATCCTGGCCAAGCCCGAGCGGCAGCGTGCGATCGTGCACGACGAACTCGCCGAGATCGTTGACAAGCACGGCGACGACCGTCGCACCCGGATCATCGCCGCCGACGGCGACGTCAACGATGAGGACCTGATCGCCCGCGAGGACGTCGTCGTCACCATCACCGAAACGGGCTACGCCAAGCGCACCAAGACCGACCTGTACCGCAGCCAGAAGCGTGGCGGCAAGGGAGTGCAGGGCGCCGGGCTGAAGCAGGACGACATCGTGCGGCACTTCTTTGTGTGCTCGACGCACGACTGGATCCTGTTCTTCACCACCCAGGGCCGGGTGTATCGGGCCAAGGCGTATGACCTGCCCGAAGCCTCCCGCACGGCGCGCGGACAACACGTCGCCAACCTGCTGGCCTTCCAGCCCGAGGAGCGGATCGCTCAGGTCATCCAGATCAAGAGCTACGAGGACGCGCCCTACCTGGTGCTGGCCACCCGCAACGGGCTGGTCAAGAAGACCAAGCTGACCGACTTCGACTCGAACCGGTCCGGCGGAATCGTGGCGGTCAATCTGCGCGACGGCGACGAACTGGTCGGCGCGGTGCTGTGCTCGTCCGACGACGATCTGCTGCTGGTCTCGGCCAATGGTCAGTCGATCCGGTTCTCGGCCACCGACGACGCGTTGCGGCCGATGGGCCGAGCAACCTCGGGTGTGCAGGGGATGCGGTTCAACGCCGATGACTACCTGCTGTCGCTGAATGTGGTCCGTGAGGGCACATTCTTGCTGGTCGCGACGTCCGGCGGGTACTCGAAGCGGACCGCGATCGAGGAGTACACCGCGCAGGGCCGCGGCGGTAAGGGCATCTTGACGATCCAGTACGACCCGCGTCGTGGCAAGCTCGTAGGTGCGCTGATCGTCGACGACGACAGTGAGCTGTACGCGATCACGTCCGGAGGCGGGGTGATCCGGACGGCGGCCCGTCAGGTCCGCAAGGCCGGACGGCAGACCAAGGGTGTTCGATTGATGAACCTGGGTGAGGGCGACACACTGTTAGCCATCGCCCGTAACGCCGAGGAAGCCGAGGACGCCGGCGTCGACGGCGAGGACGCCGAAGCGTAAGCGATCACCGGCCGCCCCGGCGGCCGGGAGGCACAGTTAGGAGCTGCGGGTGACTTCACCGAACGAGCCGGGCCACACCGGTCAGGGCGACAGCCCAGCCGGCAACGGCTCCGTCTCCGACGCGCCCGCGACACCGCGCAAGCGGCCCGCTCCCCGCCCGTCGCCGGCCCAACAGCGGCAGTCCGGGCGGGGCACCGCGAGCCCCAACGCCGAGGCTCGCTTGAACCGATTCATCTCGGGCACGGCGGCACCGGGCGCGACCAGAACACCACCACCCGAGGCCGAGCCGGCACCCGGTCCCGCGCAGAACGAGAGTCGGCAAAGCGATGCCTACGCCAGCGAATTACCCGACCTGTCCGGACCGATACCCCGTGCGGGACAACGCAAGTCGGCCACTGATCGATCGGACGAGCCGATGACCGCGCCGGTTCGATCGGAAGGCCGTATCCAGGTATCGTCGCGACCGGTCGGCCCGGTGCGGGCCAGCATGCAGATCCGGCGGGTCGATCCGTGGAGCACCTTGAAGGTGTCGGCGGTGCTCTCGGTCGCGTTGTTCTTCGTCTGGATGATCGCGGTGGCGTTCCTGTATCTGGTGCTCGGCGGCATGGGCGTGTGGAGCAAGCTCAACAGCAACGTCGGGGATCTGCTGAACAACACCAGCGGCAGCGCGGAGCTGGTGTCCAGCGGCACCATCTTCGGCGGGGCGATCCTGATCGGCCTGGTGAACATCGTCCTGCTCACCGCCGCGGCCACCATCGGCGCGTTCATCTACAACCTGACCACCGACTTGATCGGCGGCGTCGAGGTGACGCTGGCCGACCGGGACTAGCGTTTTGGGCGCGGACGCTCCGGTGCGGTAATCTCGTCGCTCGTCCGTGTACGTGTGCGGGCCTATAGCTCAGGCGGTTAGAGCGCTTCGCTGATAACGAAGAGGTCGGAGGTTCGAGTCCTCCTAGGCCCACAACCATGTGTTCGCCAAGACGTTTCGTGAGACTGGTGTTGCCGCTGGCAGCGATCGCGGTGCTGGCGGTGGTGATCCGGTCTCAACGCGGTGTCGAGGTCTGGCACGTGGCAGCCGACCAACCCGACGGTCGGCGCGAGGGGCCTTAGCTCAGTTGGTAGAGCGCTGCCTTTGCAAGGCAGATGTCAGGAGTTCGAATCTCCTAGGCTCCACAAATGAAAAGCGCATTTCGGGCAGCATCCGCCTGGTAGCTTCGGCACCCCACCTGCTCGTGTTTGGGGACTTCCCGCCTAGAACCACGCTCGATGGCGAGGCGAGTTGAGTAGTTCACTACTTATTCCCGCGGCCCTGCCCGGGCTTAGCGTCAGCGTTGCGGCGAAGGTACGACCGATCCAGGAGCCCGTTACTGCGACTCCCCAGATCGGTCAAGGCCGCCGGGTCCGAGATTCCCTGCTCAGCTGCGAACCGGCGGGGTGAGGCGGCCCATCCCGCGCAGGATCCACGGTGTGCGCCTGGCCATTACCGCTACGGCGCGGTCCGAGCGGCGCATCGCGGTCCGCGGTCCGGGGGTGGGCGTGGACGCCAGTTCTGCCTCGGCCGATCCAGCCGGCGCGCCGTGGCGATCGACCGCCAGGAGTTGCCAGGTGCCGGGCACGCCACGCAGCTCGACGCTGCCACGGTCCTCGAAGCCGGTGCCCGAGCCGACGACCAGGTCACGCACGGTGCGGGACACGACGATTTCGGCGGCGCCGGCGTGGCCGAGGATCCGCGCGGCGATGTGTACGGCGAGGCCCCCGATGTCGGTGTCGAGCAATTCGCATTCGCCGGTGTGGATGCCGGCGCGGATCTGGATGCCCAGTGTTTCGGCATCACTACGCAGGGCCTCGGCGCAGCGGATGGCCTGTGTCGGGCCGTCGAAGGTGGCGAGGTGGCCGTCGCCGGTGCTCTTGACCACCGTGCCGCCGAATTGTTGCGTGAGGTCGCCGGTGATCTCGCCGAAGCGGTGCAGCACCGCGCGCCAGCGCTCGTCGCCGGCGGCGGCGGCGTGTTGCGTCGAGGCGACGATATCGGTGAACAACACGGTGCGCAGCGCACGATGGGACTGCGACGGTGGCGCGTGGCTGCCGGTGAGGAATTCCTCGATCGCGGTCAGGATCCGGTCGGGTTCGGTGAGCCACGGCGCGTGGTTCGCGCCGGCGACCTCGAGGTACTGCGCGCCTGGGATGTGGTCGGCGAGGTACCGGCTGCCCTGCACGGGCATGAGGTCGTCGCGCGCATGGATGACGAGGGTGGGCGCGGTGATCGTCGGCAGGATCGACCGGACGTCGATTCGGAACGCCGATTCGACTGTCGCTCGCAGCATCCCCGGGCTCGCGCTCATGCGCTCGAAAGTGGCGAGCTGGCGTGTCGAACGGGCCGACGGGAACCACCACTTGGCTGCTACACCGCTGCCCCACGCCGAGCGGACGGCGCGGACGAATTCCTGGGCGCGGGCGATCTGGTCCGTCGACGGTGCGTAGTCCTCACCCAGCTCGGCAAGGACGCGCGCCCGCAGCTCGGCCGGGTCGCGATCCAAGTCGTCCCAGCTGGCGCCATGCATGAACGCGAACGAACCGTAGAGGATCAGCGCCCGCGTTCGCTCCGGTCGTTTTGCCGCAAACTCGATGGCCTGCGGGCCGCCCTCGCTCATAGCGAAGAGGACGGCTTGTCCGAATCCGACGGCGTCCATGACGGCCTCGATCTCGGCCGCTCGCTCTTCGAGCAAACGGACTTTCGGGATGGGGTCCGACAGCCCGACCCCGGCCTTGTCGAAGATCACGACGCGACAGAATGCGGCGAGCTGCTCAAAGAAGGCCTTGAATTCTGGCATGGTCCAGAACAGCTCGATGTGGCTGACCATCGGCCCGATGAAGACGAGCTCGACCGGCCCGTCGCCAAACACCTGATACGCCAGGCTGAGATCGCCGCATGATGCGTACGACGTTTCCGCCACGGGCATCAGCGTACTGCTTGTCGAGCAGCTACGGCGCGCCACTTCGGGCGCAGTGTGCCGCCGGCCGCCTAACCTGCTGCGGCCGCACCGTGCAGAACTTGCTGACCACAATCTGACCACAGTTACGGATAACCAGGGCCAACTACAGCGGCGTATTTTAGCCCGTCGACCAAGCCGAAAACCATTTACCAGCAGCACGATTCGCCATTGCAAGGCAGATGTCAGGAGTTCGAATCTCCTAGGCTCCACACTTGACGCCCAAGTTGGGGCTGTCTCCTGGTCTAAGTCGACTGCCGCCGAATCGGCCCGGCTGGATCCTTCGACCCCTCGGTCCGCTCAGCGGACCGCGCGGTTGTCGCACCAAGCGGCAGCCATATTCCATGTCGGATACCTCCGCACCCGAACACTCCATCGACAGGGGCCGCAACGTGAGCAAACCGTATCAGGCACAAGCCGGCATCGCCGATGCCTCGACGGTCCCAGGTGGGCAATGTTATTTCAACTTTCCCCAGGTACCGGCCGGAAAGCGGCTGCGACTCACCAGTGTTTCAGCCCAACTCTGGCCCGCCGCTAATGACCTCGATCTGCAAAGCGGTGGAGTGGCGTACTTTGTGACGAAAGCTGATCCTGCCTCCAGCTTTCTGCAGTCAATGGTCAGCTTTTATTTCGAACCCAAGAGCACGCCAGTAGCCCATGTCTTCGTCGGGCCCAACTACACGCAGCACACTTCGCTGATCGTCACGCTCGTCGGCGTACTCGAAAGTACCTAGCTGCCAGGCTAACTCCGCTGGCCCGACGCTCAGTCGCGGTCTTGCCCACGTAGCAACAGCGCGGACAGCGCAGCGCGGTCACGAGAGGCGTCCGACGAAGCGCCGGAAGTATCGTCAGCGATCTCAACCAGACGGCCCTGCTGGATGTCGACCTTGTGGGTGCGAATCAAGTCCGCGACGACCTCATGATCGACCGTGGTCATGAACACCGATTGGCCCTCGCCGCCCAGCACGGTTGCCCGAACTCCCGCGGCGAACTGCGAGACCGAGATGATGCGCCCGGCGTGGTCGTGAACAATCGAAATCTCTACCGCGGTCATCTCGCTGCCTTTCTACGAGGTCGGTGCCGTCTCCACATTTGCCAAGAGGTAGGCGGTACAGCTGTCGTACGCATAATTGTTCGTTATCGACACCAGATAGGCCTGCGTGACATCGACGTGCAGAATTTTCTCGCCTTGAACGAGGGTCGCGTCCGCGTGGTTACTTATCCCGCCGAAAACCGTAAGACTGAAGTTCACAACGTCGAAAGCGCTGTACCCGTGAATGAACCACTGGACCGTTGAGCCGGCCGCGATACTTGTCGACCCGATAATTTCAGCTGCCATGACAGCCACCTCCACGCGTCAAGCACGGCTCCAACTATTGACAGATCCGCCGTAAGTTTGCCGGAGATGGCCGCTGGCCAGGCTCCGATTCGCAGATTTATCGGACGAATAACCCCGGCAGCGAGTTAGATCCGCGGTTCGACCTCGACGCTCGGCGCCAATGTTGACGGCTCCGGTTGCCTCGAGCGACGGACGATCGAGAACGCGGCCGCGCCGACGGCGAGCACCGCCGCGGCAGCGCCGGCCAGCATCCATGGCCGCGGCCTGCGCCGCTGGGCGCGCCGAGCCTGCTGTAGCGCTTCCGGCAGACCGCTAACCACATCCTGGGCCGCCGCCAGCTCTTGCACCAAAGCCTCTTGGGCGCTGTGCAAATCGTGGGCCAGCCGACCCTCGCGGTAACGCCGGCGCAGGCTGGAGGCGCCGGCTTGTGCGGAGTGAACACCAAGGCCGACCAGCCCGCGGGTCACGTCCACCGGGCCAACCGCCGTGCTGGCAAGGCCGCGGCTCAGCCGCTCCCGCGGGGTCAACGGGGTGTGGTTCTTTGCGCGCATCTCTTGCCCTTTCGCAGGACCGCCTGGGGATACCTTCAGCCTGCCACACGGGTACTGGCACCGGATGTCCGACGGCGCGGACCGTGATGGCAGACTGTGATCCCGTGACTACCAGCCCGATTCAGACCGCCACTGCCACGCTGCACACAAACCGCGGCGACATCAAGATCGCGTTGTTCGGAAACCACGCACCCAAGACCGTCGCCAACTTCGTGGGCCTGGCTCAAGGCACCAAGGAATACTCGACCGAGAACGCATCCGGTGGTAGCTCCGGCCCGTTCTACGACGGCGCGGTCTTCCACCGGGTCATCAACGGCTTCATGATCCAGGGCGGCGACCCCACCGGCACCGGCCGAGGCGGCCCGGGCTACAAGTTCGCCGACGA
>NZ_DATNJW010000715.1:0-3407 GCF_035603715.1 Mycobacterium sp.
CGGACGAACAGGCCCCATTCCCACAGGTCATCGAATCGGTCGATCCCTCACGTCATGACGCCGACATCGTCATCTATCTGACGGATCTGCCCCGTCGCGACGATACCCTGCCCGTCATCGCCGACATCAGCACCAAGCACCGGTTCGCGCTCATATCCGTTCCGGGGCTCGGCGCATCGTTCGTGCCGCGCCAGGTGCGCGAAGTGGTGGCATTGGTGATTGGCCAAATGATCGGGATGCCCGGCTTGGCGATGGGGCGCGCCGGGCGGCTTCCATATGCGGGAACCGACGGGGGGATCCGCTACTTTGCCCCCAGGGGGCTGCGACGACTGCGCCTGCTAGTTGGCATGGTGCGCGCAAATCGCCCTTGGCGCTTGGTAACAGGGCTATCACGGGTCCTGGTGGTTGCGTTCGCCAGCGGCGCGCTCGGGCTGGCCACCAAGGAGATTTGGTTATTCTCCGACACGATGGGCCCTTGGCGCATGGGCGCGGCGACCATATTGTCGATCACGGCGATGGTGGCGTGGCTGATCCTGGATCACAAGCTCTGGGAACGGCCGAAGTCACTCACCGAGCGCGGCCGATCTGTGCTGTACAACACCGCGACTTTAGTGACGCTAACGATCGGCGTCACGGTGCTGTATGTGGCCCTGTTCGTCCTGCTGCTGGGCGCCGCAGTTGTCATCCTTTCGCCTGAGCTGTTCGCCAGTGCCCTCGGCCATCGGGTCGGCATTGCCGACTACCTGACGTTGGCGTGGTTGCTGGGGTCGGTCTCCACCGTCGGCGGGGCGCTGGGGTCTGGACTCGAAGACGACCGCGTCGTCAGGGCGGCGGCCTACGGCGTTAGGCAGCGTGAACGCTTCACAGATTCCGACAGCGGTTCCTCCGGGCCTCAATGGAGCTTGGGGGAGTCTTGGCCGAGGAACGATTGAAGCGTCGGACCCGGTGGTCGAGCAGCAGAGATCATGCTTGCGCGGCCGCCGCACGGGTACTCGTCTGAGCACGATGACAGAGTCCTACAGAAGCACGGACGACATCGACCCTTGTGTGCGCGTTTACGGGACGCGGGTCCACAATCTACGGGGTGTCGACGTCGTAGCGCCGCGTGACGCGTTGGTCGCGTTCACCGGGATCTCCGGATCCGGCAAATCGTCGTTGGCCTTCGGGACCATCTATGCCGAGGCCCAGCGCCGCTACTTCGAATCGGTCGCTCCGTACGCCCGTCGTCTGCTATTACAAACCGGCGCGCCCAAGGTAGATGACATCACCGGGCTACCGCCCGCCGTCGCATTGCAGCAGCGCCGGGGTTCGGCGACGTCGCGGTCGACGGTCGGCACCGTCACCACCCTGTCGAACCTGCTGAGGATGCTGTTCTCCCGCGCCGGCACCTACCCGCCGGGGGCCACAGAGCGACTGGACTCCGATGCGTTCTCGCCAAACACAGCGGTCGGTGCGTGCCCCGAGTGCCACGGGCTGGGACGCATCCATCGGGTGACCGAAGAGACACTGGTGCCAGACCCGTCGCTGACCATCCGCGAAGGCGCGGTTGCCGCGTGGCCAGGTGCGTGGCAAGGCCAAAACCTCCGTGACATCCTCGTCACGCTGGGGTACGACATCGACAAGCCATGGCGGAAACTTCCTAAGCGGCAACGCAACTGGATTTTGTTCACAGACGAGCAGCCCACCGTCGAAATCGACCCGAGCCAGCACCCCGTGCAGGCCGATTATTACTACAACGGCACCTTCTCCAGCGCCGAACGCCACGTCCGCCACACGCTGGCCAACTCCCATAGCGCGATGATGCGTCGCCGCGTACTGCAATTCGTCGACAGCGTCGAGTGTCCCATTTGCGGCGGTTCTGGGCTGCGGCCGGAGGCTTTGCAGGTGACTTTCGCCGGGCGCACCATCGCCGACTACATTGCGATGCCATTGGCCGATCTTGCTGATACGTTGCGCCCGACAGCTTCTCGGACCGATGCCGCCGCCGCGTACGAGTCAACGAAATCCGGTGAGCTGACGGAAGTGGCGACCATGATCGCCGCCGACCTCGTCGCACGCCTGCAGATACTCATCGATCTCGGCCTCGGCTATCTCACGCTGAGTCGACGCACTCCGACGGTGTCACCCGGCGAACTGCAAAGGTTGCGGCTGGCAACTCAACTGCGCGCCGGCTTGTTCGGCGTGCTCTATGTGCTCGACGAGCCGTCCGCCGGACTGCACCCCGCGGACGCCGAACCGCTACTCGACGTGCTTGATCGCCTGCGGCGCGCGGGCAATTCGTTATTCGTCGTCGAGCACGACATGGACGTGGTCCGCCGTGCCGACTGGATCGTCGACGTCGGACCCGGGGCTGGGGAGCTTGGCGGGGACGTGCTGTACAGCGGGCCGGTGCCAGGCCTCGCCGACATCGAGGAGTCGGTCACCCGTAGATACCTTTTCGAGGAGCCCGGGCCGCCGCCTCGTCAACCTCGCACGCAATCCGGGCGGCTGCAGCTGCGCGGAATCTGCTTCCACAATTTGAGAGACCTCGACGTAGAACTGCCACTTGGTGTGTACAACGCCGTCACTGGAGTATCCGGTTCGGGTAAGTCGACGCTCGTCGTCAAGGTCCTCGGCGATGTTGTGAAGAGCTATCTCGGCACGGGGCGCGTCGCCGAGCCGGCCGAATCCGACGACGAATCCGACACCGAGATCCTCGATCTCGATCACGACGCGAGCGTTGGTGTGACGGCAGCGGGGGTTGAGGTGATCAACCGGCTGGTGTCAGTCGACCAGCGCCCGATCGGCCGCACACCGCGCTCAACGCTGGCGACCTACACCGGCTTGTTCGACGCCGTGCGCCGCGAATTCGCCGCGACCTCGAAGGCGCGTCGCCGCGGTTGGACAGCGGGCAGGTTTTCGTTCAATGTGGCCGAAGGTCGCTGCCCCACCTGTCAAGGGGAGGGGTTCGTGTCGGTCGAATTGTTGTTCCTGCCAGGCACATACGCGACATGTCCGGCGTGCCACGGAGCGCGGTACTCCGAGGAGACACTCGAGGTGCGCTATCGCGACCGTTCGATCGCCGACGTGCTCGCGATGACCGTCGATGAGGCCTCGGAGTTTCTTGCCGACGTCACCAACGCGGCGCGAAGCCTGACCACGCTGCGAGAGGTCGGACTTGGATATCTCCGTCTCGGACAGCCCGCGACCGAGCTGTCAGGTGGTGAGGCGCAGCGGATCAAGCTCGCGTCCGAACTGCAGAGACCCCGGCGAGGGCATACGCTCTACGTCCTCGACGAGCCGACCACCGGGCTTCACCCCGCCGATGTGGATCTGCTCGATCGTCAACTGCATCGCCTGGTCGACGCAGGCAATACCGTGGTGGTGGCCGAACACGACATGCGGATGGTCGCGGGTGCGGATTGGGT
>NZ_DATNJW010000716.1:0-4326 GCF_035603715.1 Mycobacterium sp.
TTTTCAGGTACGAGAAGCGCTGCGCGCAAACAATATCGATCGCCAAGCAGTCCAACTGCTTGCCGACGCCGGCATGTCCGATCCGGCGCTGCGGGCCCGGCAGTACCCGCACCAATTGTCCGGCGGTATGTGTCAGCGCGCCCTGATCGCTATTGGGCTGGCCGGCAGACCGCGGCTGTTGATCGCCGACGAACCGACCTCAGCGCTGGACGTCACCGTCCAGCGTCAGGTGCTCGACCATTTGCAGCAACTCGCGGATGAACTGGGCACCGCGGTGCTGCTGATCACCCATGATCTCGCGCTGGCCGCCGAACGGGCTGAGCGCCTGATAGTCCTGTACCAGGGAGCGGTGGTGGAAACCGGAGTGGCACAGGAGATTCTGGGTGATCCGCAGCATCCCTACACCCGGCGTTTGGTGGCGGCCGCGCCGTCGCTACATGACAAACGCGTCGCAAGGCCTGTCACGGCGGAAGGGCCGGATGTAATCGTCGCCTCGGGGCTGACGAAGGTCTACCGGCCGTCCCGCGGAGCACCGTGGCGCAGGGCAGAGGTACGCGCCGTCGACGACGTGTCGTTCCGGTTGCGTCGAGGCACCACGCTGGCGATCGCGGGCGAATCAGGCTCTGGAAAATCGACCCTGGCCCGGATGGTGCTTGGTCTACTTCAACCCAGTGCGGGCACAGTGGTTTTCGACGGCCTTGACGTTTCCGACACCACATCGCTGACACGCGGGCAGACGCTGGCGTTTCGCCGCAGAGTGCAGCCGGTGTTCCAAAACCCTTACGGCAGCCTGGATCCGATGTACTCGGTTGAGCACATCATCTCCGAACCATTGCGGATCCATCGGATCGGCGACCGTCGTCAGCGTCAGCAGGCCGTCCGCGAGCTCGCCGAGCAGGTCGCGCTTCCGACGTCGCTGCTGAACCGGCGACCGCGCGAACTGTCCGGAGGGCAACGTCAGCGGGTCGCGATCGCGCGTGCCCTGGCGCTACGACCGGAGGTCCTGGTCTGTGACGAGGCGGTCTCCGCGCTCGACGTCGTGGTGCAAGCACAGATCCTGGAATTGCTCGCCGATCTGCAGGCGGCTCTCGGCCTGACGTATTTGTTCATCAGCCACGACCTCGCGGTCATCCGGCAGATCGCCGACGAGGTCATGGTGATGCGCGCGGGCCGGGTGGTCGAGCATGCGGCCACCGAGGACGTGTTCACCACGCCGCGCGACGACTACACCCGGCAACTACTGGCCGCAATCCCGGGCGCTGGGGCTGGCTATCGTGACAACTCGTGACCTCTGACCCGCTGGCTCCGCTGATGGAGCTGCCCGGTGTGGCCGCCGCCAGCGACCAGGCTCGTGAGGCGCTCGGCCGGGCCCATCGGCACCGCGCCAACCTGCGGCGGTGGCCGGTGACCGCCGCCGAGGCAGCGCTGCGATCGGCCAGAGCATCGGCGGTGCTGGACGGCGGCGGCCGAAAACTCGACGATCAGCTGGACGTCTCTGTCATGGAAGACCCGGTCTTCGCCGGCGCGTTGCGCGTCGCGCAGGCACTGGAGGGCGGCGAGACCAACCTGGTCGGGGTGTGGCAGCGCGCGCCGCTGCAGGCACTGGCGCGGCTGCACATGCTGGCCGCCGCCGACCGGGTCGACGAGAGCCGGCTGGGCAGGCCGCGCGCCGACGCCGACGTCGGCCCACGGTTGGAGTTGCTCACCGAGATCGTGACCGGCGCCACCAAGGTACCGGCCCCGGTGATCGCCGCGGTCGCCCACGGCGAGTTGCTGACCCTGGCTCCGTTCGGCACCGCGGACGGCGTGGTCGCCCGCGCGGTGTCGCGACTGGTGACCATCGCGACCGGTCTCGACCCGCACGGCCTGGGCGTGCCGGAGGTGGGGTGGATGCGTCGCGCCGCCGACTACCGTGACGCCGCGCGCGGCTTCGCGGAAGGAACACCCGAAGGCATGACCGCCTGGCTGGTGCTGTCGTGCCGGGCTATGCGTACCGGCGCGCAGGAGGCTTTGTCGATTGCTGAGACGCTTGCCGAAGGGCCTCCATCGGGCGGCTCAGACGAATAAAGCGGGCGGCGCACCGAAGGCTTTCGGCTCGCCGCCCGCTAGCACGGGACTCGGTTACCATGCGTGCATCTGTGGGCTGCGTGGGGTGGCCTCGGCGATCTTGCGATGCTTCCGGTTGCAGCCCCACCCAAAGGGCCGTCGACGCCGTCCACTCTTCGCAATTACGCAGGCCCGCAACACTTCTGCCATTATCGCGGCTATGACTCCGCGTGGGTGCCGGGTACCGTGCTGGGTTGCCCTGATCCGGGAGACCGACCCTTCTCTTCTGGGCCGATCTTGGCCGTACCGGGCTTCCGTAGATCCTTTGTACTCCGTGACCCCGGTCACATCAAGAGTCAATTGTCGTTAAAAAGCTGAAGTGATGCCGACCCGTGCTGCGGATAGTTTGCTGAGGCGCCGGCTACAGCGACAGCCGGCGCAGCAACGAATAGGTCAGCGCCCCGGCGGCCAGTGCGCTGATGCCGACCGCGGCGGTGGTCGCGACCGCGGCACCCGACGGCGCCGAGATGCGGTCGCGCAGCGATACCGGCCGGGAGAACTCGAGCACCGGCCAGTCGCGGGCCGACGCCTCGCGTCGCAGGGCGCGGTCCGGATTGACCACGCTTGGATGCCCGACCACCTCGAGCATCGGCATGTCGGTGATCGAATCGGAGTAGGCATAGCAATGCTCGAGCGGATAGCCCTCGCGTGCGGCCAGCTCGCGAATCGCCTGCACCTTGCCTTCGCCGAAGCAGTAGAACCCGATCTCGCCGGTGTACTTGCCGTCCTCGACAACCATCCGTGTCGCCATCGCGTGGGTGGCCCCCAGCGCACGGGCGATAGGCGCGACCAACTCCTCGCCGGATGCCGACACCACCACGACGTCTCGGCCGCACAGCTTGTGGCTGGCGATCAGGTCGGCGGCCTCGGCGAACACCAGCGGCGTGACGATGTCGTGCAGCGTCTCGTTGACGATCGTCTTGATCTGCTCCACGTCCCAGCCGGTGCACATGTTGGTCAGGTGGATGCGCATCCGATCCATCTGGTCGTGGTCGGCGCCGGAGAGCAGGAACAGGAATTGGGCGTAGCTGGACTTCAGGACGGCCCTGCGGTTGATCAATCCCTGAGCGAAGAAGGGTTTGCTGAACGCCAGCGTGCTGGATTTCGCGATGATGGTCTTGTCCAGATCGAAAAAAGCTGCTGTGCGCGGACTGGGGCTGGCGGGCATTGATGATGTTTGCTGGTCAGCGGCCGAGTCGGATACGGTCACAGGCCCAGCATAGGGCGGTGCGACCGCAAATCGCGACGCTGTCGATAAAAGCGCCGGTCAGGTATGGTTTAGCGGCTTATGTAGACCACAATCCGGTTGATTCAGCTACTTAGAGATTGTGTGCATCTTTCGAAAACAACCCTTGCGCGGCGTGACACTCTCATGTGTATAGTAAGAATCACTCGGCTTAGCCGAGGGTGTATCAGCCCGACCCCCCGGGGCTGATTCACGACGACCCTCGCCTCCTCCCCCCCTGGCGGGGGTCGTCCCTTTTCTGGGGCAAAATTCTTAGCTTGACCGCCGTCGTCGGTGTGTGCACAGAGCGAATTTCGTCCACAAATCCCGCCGCGCGACTGGCGGCGGCCGCCCCGCACCGGCACGGTGGGCCGATGGCCATCAGCGACGTGCGCGGCATTCTGGCCGCGCTTGCCGAGCCCGCATTGCGCGGCGATGTGGATCGGATTGCAGCGGCCGCCGGCGTGCGAGTTGTCCACGCAGGCAGCGCATTACCGGTGAGCCGGAAAGCGTGGTCGGCAGCGTTGGCGGTCATCCTCGACGAGTCCGCGGCGCAGGGATGTGCCGTCACCGGATTGCCGCGCCGCGCGCACGTGATCGTGGTGGCCGGCACCGACCCGGCGCCGACGACATGGGCCGCGGCCATCGATGTGGGTGCCCAACATGTGCTGAAACTGCCTGCGCAAGAACACGATCTGGTCCGCGAGTTGGCGGAGGCCGGTGATTCGGCCCGCGACGACGGCGCCGCCGGCACGGTGGTGTCGGTGATCGGCGGGCGGGGTGGGGCGGGCGCCTCCTTGTTCGCGGTCGCGCTGGCGCAGGCGGCGAGCGATTCGCTTCTGGTCGACGTCGATCCGTGGGCCGGTGGCATCGATCTGTTGGTCGGCGCCGAGACGACCCCCGGCGTGCGCTGGCCCGATCTGGCGCTGCAGGGCGGACGGCTGACCTGGTCGGCGGTGCGCGAGGCGTTACCGCGACACCGCGGGATCAGCATG
>NZ_DATNJW010000717.1:0-3741 GCF_035603715.1 Mycobacterium sp.
CGGCGATCGACCGGGGCGTCGCCGAGCTTGGCCACCTCGACGTCGTGATCGCCAACGCCGGTATCTGCCCGCTGACGGCGGGTCTGCCGCCGCAGGCATTCGCCGACGCCGTCGATGTCGACCTGGGCGGCGTGCTCAACCTGGTGCACGCCAGCCTCAAGCATCTGGAGTCGGGCGCCTCGATCATCGTGATCGGCTCCAACGCGGCCTTCATGTCGTCGATGAACACCACCGGCATCGACGGCGGCCCCGGCGGCGCGGGATACGCCTTCGCGAAAATCGCTGCCGCGCACTATGTCAACGACTTCGCACGCGCACTGGCTCCGTTTTCCATCCGGATGAACGCGGTGCACCCGACGAACGTCAACACCGACATGTTGCACAGCGCACCGATGTACCGGGCCTTCCGGCCCGACCTGCAGAACCCGACTCGCGAGGACGCCGAGCCGGTCTTCCCGCTGGTGCAGGCCATGCCCATTCCCTATGTCGAGCCCGAGGACATCAGCGAGGCCGTGCTGTTCCTGGCCTCCGACGCCGCCCGCTACATCACCGGCCAGCAGCTCCGCGTCGACGGCGGAGGATTCCTGAAGGTGAAGCCGTGGTCGGGCGGTTAACCAGCGCCACAACCGAATTGGAATGGCGCGATAGCGAAGCGATGAGGAGGAGCGGGCGAATGCCTAAGGGCGTTATCTACTTGCAGACCATGCCGGTGTCGTCGGACCTAGAGGAGGAGTACCACAACTGGTACAACGACACCCATCTGGCCGAGATCTGCTCGGTGGAGGGGATTGTCTCGGCGCGCCGCTTCGCGCCGACCGATGGCAAAGGCCCGTTCATCGCCATCTACGAGCTCGACTGCGACGATCTCGACGGGGTGGTGCAGAAGCTCGGTGAACTCGGCGCCAGCGGCAAGATGTCGTCGTTGCAATATCTCAGTATGGACCCACCGCCAATTCCCAAGGTTTACAAGCAGATCGGCTCCTACACAAAGTGACTCAGGCGGCAGAGGTCTCTGGGGACATGCACAAGCGCCTCTATGAGTTGATGGTGCTGATGAAGGCCGCCGACGACCGGCTCTCCAAAGGGATCGGCACCGGGGAATTCATGTGTGTGTATTGGCCGTCGCGCGGTCAAGAGGCAATCGCCGCCGCGATGGGTGTCGCGCTGCGGGCCGACGACCAGCTGGTGACCACCTACCGCGGGCTGCACGACCTGATCGGCAAAGGCGTTCCGCTCGAAGAGATTTACGGTGAGATGATGGGGCGCACGACGGGCGCCAGCCGTGGTAAGGGCGGCACCATGCACATCGCCAAACCCGAGAACGGGGTGATGCTGTCGACCGGCATCGTTGGCGCCGGCCCGCCGGTGGCTGTGGGCCTGGCGATGTCGGCCAAACGCAAAGGCCTTGATCGCGTCACCGTGGTCAGCTTCGGCGACGGTGCGACCAATACGGGCTCGTTTCACGAGGCGGCCAACATGGCCGCGCTGTGGGACCTGCCGATGGTCTTCGTGTGCCAGAACAATCTTTACGCCGAGATGACACCCACCAGCGACACCATGAAGCTCGAGCACGTCGCCGAACGCGCGGCGGGCTACGGCATGCCGGGTGTGCGCGTCGACGGCAACGACCCGCTGGCGGTGAAATCGGTTCTCGACGAGGCGCTGCGGCGGGCCCGCTCCGGCGGCGGCCCCACCTTCATCGAATGTGTGACCTTCCGTTTCCGGGGCCACTACTTCGGCGACCGGATGCCGTACATCCCCAAGGACCAGCTAGCCGCGGCGATGGATGCCGACCCGGTGCCGAAGTTCCGCGCGCAGCTCGCCGAGGCGGGCATCTGCGGTGAAGCCGAGTTGGATGGCATCGACAACGATGCGCTCGCGACGGTGGAGGCGGCGCTGCAAACCGTGATGAGCGCCGACTCCCCGACGGTGGACGAACTCGACCGCGACGTATACGCAACCCCGATCAAGTTCCCGGTGTAATGGCATGGACGACAAAGAGATGACGATGCGCGAGGCGCTGAACCTCGCGTTGGACCAGGCGCTGCAAGCCGACGACCGAGTGTTCCTGCTCGGTGAGGACATCGCCGACCCCGGAGCGTCGGGTCCCACGGCCGGCCTGTCGACGAAATACGGCCACGACCGTGTGCTGGACACCCCGATATCGGAGGCAGCGATCGTCGGCGCCGCTATCGGCGCGGCGATCGACGGAATGCTGCCGGTGGCCGAGATCATGATCATGGACTTCATCGGTATCGCCGCCGACCAGTTGATCAACAACGCCGCCAAACTGCGCTTCATGACCGCTGGGCGCACCACGGCGCCGATCACCGTCCGCACCCAGGTCTATGCGGGATTGGCCACCGGCGCGACTCATTCGCAGAGCCTGGAGGCGTGGTTCATGCACATCCCCGGCATGAAGGTGATCGTGCCGTCCACCCCACGGGACGGCAAAGGCCTACTTGCGTCGGCGATCTTCGACGAGGACCCGTGTCTGTTCGTCGAAACGATTCGGCTGCAAGGCAAGAAGGGCCCGGTGCCCGTCGACCCTGGCTTCAGGATTCCGTTGGGTCAGGCCGACATCAAGCGGTCCGGCACCGACGTGAGCCTGATCAGCTACGGGCGGGCCGTGCACGAAGCGCTGGCAGCGGCGGAAACCCTGGCCCGCCAGGGCGTCAGCGCAGAGGTCGTCGACCTACGGACTCTGGTTCCGCTCGACGTCGACACGATCGTCGAATCCGCGCGCCGAACTCGCCGGGCCGTAATCATCCACGACGCAGTGCAATTCGGCGGGCCCGGAGCGGAGATCGCCGCAATACTGCAGTCCGAGCTATTCGGCGAGCTGGTCGCGCCCGTCGAGCGGGTCGCAGCCAGATTCATCCCCAACCCCGCCGCGGCCGCGCTGGAGGCGACTGTTTATCCGTCGCCGGAGCGGATCGTCGCCGCCGCTCAGCGGACCCTGGACAGGGCGGGAGCCCATGGCTGACTTCATCATTCGCATTCCGCGGGTATCGGTGGCCGTCTCGGAGGCAGAGCTCACCGATCTGCTCGTCGAAGCCGGACAGCATGTGGACGAGGGCACGCCGATCTACGTGATCGCGACCGAGAAAGTGGAACAGGAAATCGAGGCCGGGGCCTCGGGCACGGTGCAATGGACGGGCCAGATCGGGACTACCTACGACATCGGCGCAGAAATCGGCGTCATCACTTCATAGAGACTGCATCACTTTATAGGAAGGGTAAAAAACGTATGGACCTCAACGAAACTCGCGAGCGGATCATCTACCAGAAGGATGGTCCGATTGCGAAGATCACCCTGAACTGGCCGGAGAAGGCCAATGCGCAGGACCAAAAGCTGGCCGAGGAGGTCGACGCCGCACTGCTGGACGCCGATCGGGACTACGACATCAAGGTGTTGGTGCTCAAGGCCAACGGCAAGGGATTCTGCTCCGGGCATGCGATCGGCAACAACGCCGTCGACTATCCATCGTTCGTGGAGAACGCCATGGTGACAGGCCATCCGTGGAAGGCGCAGTCGGATCTCTTCGTCAAGCCGACCCTGAATCTGTGGGAGTTCTCCAAACCCACCATCGCGCAGGTGCACGGCTACTGTGTGGGCGGCGGTACGCATATGGGCCTGACCACCGACATCGTCATCGCCTCCGAGGACGCCTACTTCTCTTACCCGCCCCTGCAGGGGTTCGGCATGCCATCCGGCGAATGCTCCATCGAGCCTTGGGT